>DAOVVQ010000289.1 GCA_030637065.1 Planctomycetota bacterium | reverse complement strand
GTCCGGGTATGGTCGGATTTGCGACGAGCGCCTTTTCGTCAACGGAGGCTAAGGGCAAGTAGTTTACAATCCACTGGGCGGTTGGCCGAATGAAGATCTCGACATCTTCGAGGTTCTTCCAGTTCTTAAGTTCGCCCTTCGGAAATTCCAGCGTATTTCGGTCCACCCAGCGGTACTTCAAACCGGGCGTCGGACAACTCTTTGTCGGCGAAAAACCCTTCGACCTGGCGCGCGGCAGCGGATCGTCGCCGTCATACAGAGTAAGAAAACGCCACTTGCCGCCCTTGGTCTCGGGCAGGTCGGCGACCCAGAGCTTGCCTTTGGCGACCTTCGGAAGCCAACGCGGCGATTTAGTAAGTTTCTTCCATCCGCCGATCGCCCTGCCCGAACTGATGACCGGCTCTTCTCCGGGATATGCGGCGTAGGTGATCGTCTGACCGGCGCCGGCAGAATCGGCCAGGCCAAAGACGATGGTTTCGTCAATGTAATAAACACCGCCCCGAAGCAGCACGGTAATGTCCCGTCTGCCTGCATTATTTTTCAATTCCCTGACGGCGTCTCTGGCCCGCGTGATCGTCGCAAACGGCGAATCGATCATACCGCCAGCGGCATCGTTACCACCGGGCGAGACATATAACGTGATCGGTGCTTTTGCCGAGGTGCCGACAACGGACTCCTGACAGGCTGTGAGGAGCATCAAAACTGAACACACAACGACGACTGACACACATGCTGCTCTAATAATTCTCATCTTTTAACATCCTTTCCAATCAATCAGTTAGTTACAATTTCAACCAGAGCAATATCATATATTTGAAATTTTTCAAGCTGCGACTGCTCCATCTTGTTGCGAAGCACGGGCGGCAAATGTTTGATCGCCAGGACATTTTTGCCCCGCTGTAAAAGCCCTTTCGCCTCATCATGCAAAACCACCGACGTCGCCGGGATATACCCGCTCTTGATCGCATTGGTCATATTCTTGACAATCTCGCCATTTAAGTATATCTCATATCGCCCGCGACCGGCCAGCCTGAGTGCGACATCGCCTGCTGGGACATCGTCAAGATCGAAGCTGATCCGGACAAGCGTGTTTGTATCGAATTTCTTCCTGCCGATTACCGGTTTGTTATCGATCGCCTTTGCCGGCGCGAGCGTTTTCCATTTCCTGTCATTAAACGCGATCGCATCCCAGCCGGAAGGGGCCTTGCCGTAACTGTACCTGATCCGACCCCCCAGATCGCGAGTCGTCATCGGTTCATAAAGCCGGCTGTGCATCTCGTGGAGAGTATCCGTATCGATCTTGCTGACCTTGCGGTCGAACGTAAGCCAACCGTTGAGTTCATGCTCTAAATCCGTGATCTGCGTATAAACCGCACCATTTAAGCCGTATGCCTCAAGGAGCCTTAGACCTTCGAGCCAAATCCCGTAGCGGCTTAGCCACTCTTGTCCGCTGGCGTAATTCTCCCGCGAGACATCGCCGGTCTTATCTACCTTCGGTGCTGCCTCTTCGCCGACATTCCACGTATGGCCCGGCGTCACCGTATAAAACCCGCCGCACTCGCCGAGCACTACCGCGCGAGAGCCGACATCCTGGGCCATCGCACAACTCGGATGGAATGAGTAATCGTGATTATCGTAAATATCGCCAACATCATAATCGGTCCAGCCGCTTGTATTCGTGACAATTCGGCTCGGATCATATTTCTCCGTCCAACGCGTAAGCCTTTCGGTGTCATACTGGCCCCAGCCCTCATTGAAGACGATCCACTCGACCACCGATGGATTATTGTAAAGGTGATCGATCATCCGCTGTTGCTCAGTTTCCCATTGAGCGGCACTTTCTTTGGTGATATTGGGGTCGAATTTCCGGCTGCAAACGAAATCCTGCCAGACCATGAGGCCAAGCCTGTCGCACCAGTAGTACCACCTCCGCGGATGGACCTTGATATGGACGCGAACCATGTTGCAGCCGATATCTCTTAGATATTGAACGTCGAATTTCGTCGCCTCGTCGCTCGGCGGCGTCAGCGTCCCCTCAGGCCAATAGCCCTGGTCCAGCGGGCCATATTGAAAAACCGGCTCATCGTTAAGCATGATTCGAAGCAGGCCGGCCCTATCCCTGGCCACATCGACCTTACGCATCCCGACGTAGCTCTTGACGGTATCCAAGACCTTTCCATCCCGCCTGAGAGTTACGACAAGATCATAGAGAAACGGGTCATCCGGACTCCAAAGCCTTGGCTTTTTGGCAAAATCGGCTGATAGTTCCCGCTGGGGCGAGCCCTTGGCGGTGGCTGCGGTTCGCCGGCCATCGGTCACCTTAACTTCGACCGTACACCCTTTCGCCTGGCCCTCAAGATATGCCCGAACCTTAACCCTGTTATTGTCAACATCCGGCGTGATCTTCAATCGCTCGATCGACACATCTCCAACCGGCTCAAGCCAGACGCTCTGCCAGATGCCGCTGGTCGGCGTAAACCGCCACCCCTTCCGAAGTTCGGGCAGTGCCTGCTTGCCGATCGTCTGGTCGCCCATATTCGACGGATCCCAGACAACGACCTTGAGTTCCTGGGGTCCGCTGCCGTTTAAGGCCTCCGTGACATCGAGGCTGAACGGCACATATCCGCCTTTATTCTCGCCGACCTTTGTGCCGTTAACAAACACCACCGCGTGCCAGTCAACCGCCTCGAAATTAATCCGAACCCGCCTGCCCTTCCACGCCCCGGGGACATCGAAGGTTCTTCGATACCATAAAAGCTGATGCGGCCGAACGAGCCGACCGACCCCTGAAAGCGACGACTCGGGACAATACGGGACAAGGATCTTACCGTCCCAGTTCGCTGGTGTTTGAGGTGCTGCCTTAAGCAGCGGGTCATATTTTGCATTTTCAACCCTTCCGCCGCTCCACTGCCCCTCGGGCCCGACGATCGCATAATCCCAAAGCCCGTTGAGGCAAAGCCACTTGTCTCTGACCATGCCGGGGCGGGGATACTGCTGCCACGTATTCTCCGGCGTAACGCCTTCGCCCCATTTCGTCATAAGCGAAACTTCGCCCGCCTGCCATGAAGCACAACCTGAACCTGCCAGAACAAAACCGATGACCGCACAAAATAATATACTTTCCCGTTTCATTAGAGAATCTCCTATAGCTTTACTTGAATGGATTTACTCTAAGCCAGTAGTAAACAACCACACATCGCCTTTTACGGTACCGCTCTGCTTAACCGCGTCGATCCGCCAGTAATACACTTTGCCGGCATCCAGATCGCCGCTGACCGGATCGAAAATATTGTTTGCCTGGTTGCCTTTGTATTCTCTTGAACGTGGACCGGCCTTTGCGACGGCATTTTTGTCGGTCCCGAAATACACATCATGGCTCAAGGCCCTATAGCCGCCCAGCCACATCAGGTCCGCGTCGAATTTAACCTTGCTGGAACCGTTGGGCGGAATGGGGACCGAGGGCTGGCGCGATTTCCTGCCCGGTATCCAGTAGTTCGTATCGCCGTATTCGTATGGTCCGATGTCGGGAGCGTTGCCGATGAACCGGCCCTCGAAGCCTTCGACAACAACGCCGGCGTCGACGAGATCGGAATCGGCCCTGGGCCGAAAATCGAGATTATCCGGGTCCCGAAGCTGGCTTCGAACGGTCCTGCCCTTCTCGTCGGCTGACCAGTTGTGATCGACAATACCCGGAACCGGTGACTCGAAGCCGGGCCTGTTGATATCGCCCGACAAGGCCTTTGCAATATTGTTTTGTGTGATCGTGTGAAAATTTCGGCCCTGGATCGCCATTCGATTGGCAATGACCAGGTCATTTTTTGTGTTGTCAAAACCGAGATTGTTGTGAATAAAATGCCTGTCGCCCTTGAAATATGTCCGCTCGGTCTTCCAGATAACGTTGTGGTGCATCCTCCCGTTTTCGCCCCACGGCGAGCCGGGATAGTTGGAGTTGTCGAACCGAAGACCCTGCTTTACCGTATGATGGCACCAGTTGTAACGAGTAACGGACCTGTCCTGCTGCTTGACGCTGATCTGGATCATTGAGCCGTCATTCTGCAAAAAGCCCGAACGCGAGAGGTCATTTAGTTCGATGAGATTTCGCACGCCGGCCTTGAACATTTCCGATGTGCCGGTTGTATGGATCGTATTTCTCCTGAACGTAAGTTCCGGCGAGTTGATCATATTCAGCGTAAAACCGCCTGCATAGGTACAACTGTAATCGATGTCGTGCATGTAGCAATTCTCGATCAGATTACCTAATCCATTCATCTCCAGGGCCGGACCGTCGGCGTATTCGAAGGTACAGTTGCGAATCGTATTATAGGCTGGGCTGAACTCGTCATCGACGAGTATCTTTGTCACGTCCATCGGTGAAATATCGCGGAGCATTCGCTTTGAATAACTCGGATACAAAAAGCTGCAATCCTCGACGGTTACATGCGAGCAATCGATAAACTTAACGGTAGTACCGAAGAAGTTCATGCCGACAATTTTGACGAAACTGCTGCTGGAAACATCGAAGGCGTAGGATTGCGTCTTGCCCCTGAATTCAAGACCGTTGGGATTGGCCCCGCCGACTGGTTTGTAATAGAGCGTCGAGTCTTTCGGCTCGTAAAACCACTCGTTTTCGGCATCGAGAAGGCCGGGCTTTCCTTCGAGAAAATAGCCGTGGCGGTCCGTCGTAAAGCCCAGCGTATGCTGAC
>DAOVVQ010000104.1 GCA_030637065.1 Planctomycetota bacterium | reverse complement strand
TGGAATCATTCTCCTAATTTAGGTATTGTTACCTTGTAGGGACTCTCCCTTCTGCAAATCAGCAAATATGCCTTTCACTTTCCAATTAGCCAACGGTATTGTGAATATTCTTGTTATGCAGCCCTCCTGTATGACTTCAACAGCCCGCCAAGCCGTTCATGGCAGACGATCTCACCATCACCCAGCGGTAAGGGGTTGATGATCTCATTACCGATGCCCTGGTGCGGCCTCTCGGTGTGGTAGTGCTCCATATATTCTGACACAAGATGTCTCAAATGGGTCTCTCCGAAGATCAGCATCTTATTGAGACATTCGGATTTATCGTCAGCCACCCTCAATTTCAGAATTTGCCCTCTGGCGGAATCTTTCATTTCTTCAGAAACGTCCATATCAATAATTCTTGTATATACTTCAAATGCCTTTGCATGGCAGTTCAGATTATATATATACATACGAGCGATATCGTACAGGACCATTGCCTCGATATGTTTTGAATCTAAATGAGCCGCGGTTTCTTCTTTGATAAAATCGGGCAGCGGACTCTCAGCGATACGATCTGGATAGTATGCAATGATCTTCAAACCCTTCTCTAGTTTTCTCAGACTCTCCTGAGCCCGATCGCCATAGAACTCACCTGCGTATCTGTCGATCATAAGTTTATAAATATCGCGGGCACTATTGAAATCTTCAAGGTGACAGTATGGCTCTGCCATCGAGTTCATAGCGGTTCTTTCGGGATAGTTGTACCTTAACAGATGGTACCATGTCTGAGCCTCTTTCTCACAAGCCTGCAATGCCTGCTGGTATTGACATGCATCATAATACCCTTTTGCTTCTTTTAGATATCTGCCATGCGAAATACCTAGCACACAAACATATATCATTACGATCGAAGCCGTTATTGAAAAAAATGAACTGATAGCCTGCTTTTTTCGGTATATAGGGGGTAATCCTATGCCAAATATTATGAATCCTACCATGAGAATAGAAAAAGGCAGATAAGTTGCTATACTATAACCGCGGATTATATTGACAATCCCGATAACAAAAAACTGTAGGATGCAGCAACTGCCAATAACTATTAAAAATGTGATCGCCGCCTTACCCTTTGTTTTATTAACAGTGCCATTATTTTCTTGTGCCATTTTTCATTCCTTACAAGTCACTCGCCAGATCGATCCAATATCTTCGCACCGGATAATTTGCGTATTCCGTTTTTACAATATCGGCGAGTATTCCGCCGTTTTTCTCTATTACTAGTGCCGATGCAGTGTTGCCGGTTGATCCATCCCGTACGTCCGCCAAAGCCACTGCTCGACACCGCCGACATTCTGCACCAGCTTGCGGTCGACGTGCTCGCCGGCTGTGACGCCGATACCGTCGATCTGCGGATAGGTCTTGAGGAACTCGCCGATGCAGTATCGCATATACTCGATGGTCTTGAGATTGTCCGGCTTATCGTCGATGCCATGCCTGCCCTTGGCTCCGAAGGTGTAGATATTCCAGTGAAAAACGTAAATATCGATCCCACGGTCTTCGGCGTAGTCAAAGACCTTCGTCCAGAAGGCGACCTTGTCATCGAGCGACATCTTCTTTACCGTGCGAAAATTGCTGCTGTCGTACATATCCATGTCGTTGAAGTGCCGGTCGGTCCCGGTATCGACGCCGCCTTTGAGCACGCAAACATCGTCATAGCCGATATCCGGATACTTTGGCAGCTTAACGATCCCCGGATAAGGATGGCACGTCCACAGCGTAAGAACGTTGTAGCGGTTCTTCGCCAACGTATCGAGAAACTGCTCCCAGAAGTCAAACTCCCACATAACCCCAATATTCTTCTGAGCCGAAGTCCCCGTATCGTCATAGCTGGGTCCGCGGCTGTCGAACGGTATATTGAACTTCAGCCCACGCCGCGAAATGTAAGGCTTTTGAGCCTTTTCCTCAATGGCCTCAACCCCGCCGCCCAACGTGATCATCTCGGCAACATCAAGCCCGCCATACATAACGCCGAGACTATCGCCCCCGACAACACGGATCGTATCATCACCTTCCCTGCGAATACGAAAGCCCTGCGGCCCGATACCCTTCTCAAAGATATCAAAAACAACCCGAATCTTAGCCCGATCGCCGTCAATCTCATAACCAGCCCCAACCAAAGCCTCCTCAACCGCCCCAGCCGCAAAAGACTGCATACCATCGCCCCGATCAAACAAAACCAAAGCCCGATCCCCACCAAAGCAGTCACCACAAAAAACCATCCCAAAACAAAACAAAAAAACAGCCAAAAACCCAATTTCCCGTATAATACGCCGCATGATCAAATCTCCTTACAAAAAGAACAGAAAAGGTCTCTGACACATTCTGTAGAAAAGCTCTTTTACAAGTTGGATTGTAGCGATGTTGTGGGTTAGTGTAAGCAGCAGCATTTCGCGGCATTAGGGCCAGTAGCGTCTTGTCCTGACCCCTTTGTTTCCCTAGTTTCCTATCGTAGTTTCGAAGGCTTTTTCTGTGTGGTCTATTGCCATTGGTTATGCTCCTTCTTCCAGCTTTGCAATACATGGCCTGATTGCCTTTTCGAATTTAATCATTGTCTCTACCATATTTTCTTGTAATTGCGGCCATTTTTCCTCGTCTCGAACGCTGGTACTACTTACTGCTGCATAAATTCGGCTTGTTTTTTTGTTATCCAGTCTTTGCCAATATAACGAACTCCCAAAATTTTGTTCAATTATCTCTTTCGATGAAGCGATCTGGTCAAAAATATTCTTGTTTCTATCCTTAGCGCCTTTATTAATATAAAGTTCCACACGTGCTCCATTGTGGCCAAAGGCATAACAAAACGTCAATCCGTCAGATGCGGCTGCTATCCATGAGCCCTCAGAAGGAGATATGTGCGCGTGTAGATCAGTCTTCTTGTTTGCAAGGTCAAGCAAACCCTCCCAGAAACGATAATACAGTTGCCCCAATTTTGATTTCACCCTTCGTGAACCTCGTTCGCGAGCAGCCTTTTCCCTGATTTGAACCTGGAATTCTTCTGCTTCTGGAAGAGGGATTAACTGCTGAACATCAATTAGGATACGACCATTATCATCATAAGGTTTGATTCTTATACAGCGTATATCCAACGCTCTTTCATTAAGCCATATTACTGCCGTGGTCAGTTCTTTTCCAAAATCAGCCGATACCAGTAAAATCCGAACATCCTGAGCAAAAACTTCGTCGTCCGGCTCGTCCCATTCAAGAAAATTCAACATAGAGTCTTTTGCATCCTCATCGCTTCCGATCTTCCTGAGATAATCACTATATACATCAACTGCCCTGTCAAATGCCATTGCCGAAGCCATAGCAGCATACCGAATTGCCTGCAATTCCATATGGCCACCATCTTCCGTTCGTTTTAGCTCAATAACGACTATGTTGGCATCCTTGTCCAGGCCAAGAAGATCAATCCTGCGCCTCGAATCTTCCCAGTCACAAAATTCTTCTGAAATCACAAGCGTATCAGGAGTGATTACCTCAATTTGTTTTTTTAGCAGCCGTTGAAGGTCTTTCCGCTCGTCCAATCCAGCCTGCGCAAAAGTAGTTTCTTTTATTTTAACGATGCGTTCTGAGTTGAGTTCATAAATAGCCATTAAGCTATCTCCTTTCGAGCAAAACAAAGGCTCCTGACACCTTTATTTCCCTGCCATACTTGTCATGGATTACTCTCATATATCTTTTCCACAGTGTGGGCATTGTGCCCCTTTGGGCTTGTTCTTTTGAATTTCCTCTACGAAACCCGCCCCGATTATCCCTGTTGGCAATGCAAACATGCCGATACCACTAATTGCTATCACGGAGGCAAAGATCTTGCCAAGTACAGTAACGGGAAATACGTCGCCATAACCAACCGTAGTAAGCGTGACCACCGCCCACCACATTGTTGCTGGAATATTGGGAAAGGCCTCCGGTTGCGCGCCATGCTCGCAATAGTACATCACGCTGGAAGCCATGACTAATACTAAACACAAAACCACTGTCGTAAGGATCAATTCTTCCATTTTTGATCTGATAGCATTTCGGATAAGTTGTAGCGAAGAATAGTATCTGCCTATTTTCGCCACCCTGAGAATACGAAGCAGGCGTAAAACCCGCACAAACCTCAAATCAACCCCAACAAAAGGCAGATAGAATGGAAGAATTGCAACAAGGTCAATCATCGCCATGGGGCGAAAGGCAAAGTTCAGCCTTCCTTTGAACGGCTTTGCGTACTTTGGGCTTGTGATACACGACCATATTCTTAACAGATATTCTATTGTAAAGACAGCTACGGAAAACACTTCAAAACCAAAAAAGACTTGTCTCCACCTCGCCTGAACGCTATCGACTGAGCCGACTATCACTGCCAATGTGTTGAGAAAAATAAGGGTTAGTATGAAGACGTCGAAAGCTTTGCTGGTCTTGTCACCAGGCGCTGCGATTTCAACAATCTCCCATGTTCTGGTTTTTATCGACATAATTACAAATTCTACATATTTTCGACTCTGCCGCAATACTTTTTCCGTTTTGTTAATTGGTTGTTCCGAAAAATAGACCTCGACGTCAAGTGTGCTGGCCTGAGATATCCAAATCACAAAAAAAGCCCCGCTTTTTAGGGCGGGGCTTTGGGGTTTTGTTTTGGGCCGGCTGTCTGGTTCTACTTCAATGCTTTCAGGCCTGCGGCTTTTCTTAGCTTCTTTACCATATCCGTTTTTTCCCACGTAAAGCTCGGCAGCTTTCTTCCGAAGTGGCCGTTTCTGGCTGTCTCGGTGTATATCGGCTTGCGGAGTTTCAGATGGTCGATCATACCCCTCGGCGTCAGCGGGAAGATCTTTTTAATGACTTTTTCAATTAGCAGCTCGTCGATCTTGCCTGTGCCCTCGGTATCGACCAGCACCGAGATCGGCTGAGCTACTCCGATCGCGTATGAAAGCTGGATCTCGCACGCGTCAGCCAGCTTCGCCGCGACGATATTCTTCGCAATATAGCGGGCCATATAGCTCGCCGTGCGGTCGACCTTTGTCGGGTCCTTGCCGCTGAACGCTCCGCCGCCGTGGCTCCCGCGTCCGCCATAAGTATCGACGATGATCTTGCGTCCCGTAAGCCCGCAGTCGCCCTTGGGCCCGCCGACAACAAATCTGCCCGTCGGATTAACGTGGATGATAATGTCCTTATCCACCAGCCGCTTGGGCAGCACAGGCATGATGACCTTATCGATGATCTGCTTTTTCAGGCTGCTGTGCCGAACGCTCGGGTCGTGCTGAGTCGAAATGACAACCGTATGGATCCGAAGCGGCTTGCCGTTCTTGCCGTATTCGACAGTAACCTGGCTCTTGCCGTCGGGCCGGAGCCACTTGAGCTTCTTCGACTGCCGCATCTTCGCCAGGCGGTCCGTCAGCTCGTGAGCCAGATAGATCGGCATCGGCATAAGCGCCTTCGTCTCGCGGCAGGCAAATCCGAACATCAATCCCTGGTCGCCCGCTCCCTGCTGCTTGTGCAGCCCTGCGCCAGCACTTACACCCTGCGAGATATCCGGGCTCTGCTTATCAAGGCTGACCACCACGGCACAGTCATCGCCATCGAACCCGATGGACGGGTCGTTATACCCAATGTCGCGAATGGCCTGTCGGGCGATGGCCGGAATATCCACCACCGCCTTGGACGTGATCTCGCCGGCAATAACCACCAGCCCCGTCGTCACCATCGTCTCACACGCAACACGGCTGGTCGGGTCCTGTGCGAGCATCGCATCCAGAACGCTGTCGGATATCTGGTCGGCAACCTTGTCCGGGTGCCCCATCGTCACCGATTCGCTCGTAAACAGATAGCCGTTATGGTTGTGTTTGCGGCTCTTGCATACCGATCTGCTTGGCATTGTAAATACTCCTCTAAAATCATCTTCTTATTTGTTCGTATTTGCGATTACATAGAAACGCACACTATAGCGACACTTGGTCGTCAAGTCAAAAGGCAATGGCATTAATTTGTCAAAAACCCATTAGAGACCTCTGAAAAACTATGACCTCCTTGCTATGGTCGTTGTTTTTGGAACAAAAACAAACCTGGCAACGGAATACACCCTGTTTTTCAGGGGAACCATTAGTAATCTCCCGGGGCCATTAGCGACCTGAATTGTATTGTTCGTTCAGGTGCCAATCGTACTGAAGGTACTTTATCGTGTAATCATTAGTGTTGAAATAGACGCTGTAGTCCGTGGGTGCGTATTGCGCGATGAAGTTCAGCGCTGCGAGGAAGTACGGCTGTTTCCAGTGCCGGAATTTCTTGATCGACGCATATTTCGATCTGGCAAACAGGGCCTTGTTCATGTTAAAGACGTTCGATAGGGATATAATCTGCTTCTCGGCGTCAACTTTAATACCGTGCTGACCGGAGAGAAATTTGACAACCTGCTCATCGAGTTGCTGGTCAAGCTTGTCGGGATAATATGGCTCGTTTCGCAGGATGCCCCCTCCGCGCGATGCATACGAGAGGGCAAAGCATATCCTCGGATCTGAAAAGCGGCTATGGAGATCCGTCTCGATCTCTCTCAGCGTGTATTCAAGTCCCTGGACGCTGAAGAATTCTTTGTCACGCCCTTCGGTGAGTTGCATTATGCTGTTTTTGGGATAGAAAATGCTCGTCCATGCCCTTGGAACGATTGGATACTCGTCGATAATGAGCTTGAGAGTGAAGATATTGTGCGCGTTGATCCAGAACGCGATCCTTTCATTACGCGACATTGCCATGATCTCGATTGCCTTTGTGCCGCTGTATTCCTTGACGGCATCGACGAGCCCGAGCCTCATTCTGCGAAGCTTCTCGTAGTCAACCTGCCCGTCCGCGTCGACGTATGTCTTGAGGACAAAGGCGGTTTTCGGATACAGCGGCGGCGCTGTCGGCTTGTCCGCGACCTGCGACTTGGGATCCTTGCCCTGAGCCGGCTGGCTCTTCACAGCCTGATTAGGGTCGTTAGAGGGCTCTTCGCTGCCTTTTGCCTGGGCTGGCGCCGCTGTGGGCAGTGGTTTATCGCCATCACTGCTCTCCGCAGCCGCAGTCTGAGGGCCAAGAACCGTCGATGCCTCGCGAGCAGGGGCATTCGGATCCTCCCGGGCGATCAGGCAGGTGCACAGCGCAGCCACAACAATAATAGCTAAGGCAATTGTCCGCAATTTCGACATATAATTACTAAAACCTGTTATTTAAGAAAGCTAACTATGTTTATAATTATAAAGATTATACCTTGCCCACGCCGATTTTTCCAGAGCATAAACTCGCCTCAACCCGCCAGCGATACCAGTTATGTTACCTACGATACTGCATTTTGGCCGATTATGTTTGCTTTTCAAGGCTGCTTTTCTGCTTTTGTTTGCGTTTCAAAGCTGTTTTCCCGCATTTTCGGCGAAACGCCCCCGCTGGGGCCTCGGCAGTATATCGGCGAATTCACCCCGCTGGATGACCTGATTTGCAGCTAATATGGATTACAGTTAATAAGAGCCGATCGATCCACGAGAAAAACCATATTCATCATGAATCCTTTCAAATAAAACCCATGATGAATACACCGTTCATCGGCTCGAATTAACTAAAATTATTATAATCCAGCCATAAAGCTCTTTATGCACGGTTCAGGAGAGGCAAAATGTACGGCCAGGAGAGGCAACCCCCCATTGTCGGACCGCGGAAGTAGGCTTTATCAGCCGTCAAATTGCAGGAGCCATCCGCAAATCTTTAGCAGGAGCTATCCGCAAATCGTTAGGTAGATGGTTCCGCCGGGATCCCCCGTCAAATCGTTAGGTGGATGGTTCCGCCGGGATCCCCCGTCCTGTATTCAACAGCCGCATCATTCAGTCGGATCGGATTAGTATCTGTAGTGCTCCGGTTTGAATGGTCCGTCTACCGGGACGCCTAAGTAGCCCGCCTGGGTATCGGTCAGTTTTGTCAGTTTCGCGCCGAGCCTGTCCAGATGCAGCATCGCAACCTCTTCGTCGAGTTTTTTCGGCAATGTGTAGACGTCAGGCTCAAGGTCCTCTTTGGCGATCATGATCTGGGCGAGCACTTGATTCGTAAAGGAATTTGACATTACGAAGCTGGGGTGGCCTGTTGCGCATCCGAGGTTTACTAATCTGCCTTCTGCGAGGAGGAGTATGCTTCTGCCGGAGTTTAGGGTCCATTTGTCGACTTGTGGTTTGATGGTTTCCATTTTGCATCCGTCGTTTGTGTGGAGGTAGTTTGTGTCTATCTCGCTGTCGAAGTGGCCAATGTTGCAGACGATGGCCTCGTTTTTCATTTTTTCGAGGTGCTCGCCGGTTATGATGTCGCAACATCCGGTCGCGGTGACGAAGATGTCGCCTTGGGGTGCGGCGGCGTCCATTGTGGTTACTTCGTAGCCTTCCATGACGGCCTGGAGTGCGCAGATCGGGTCGATCTCGGTGATCAGGACGCGGGCGCCGAGGCCTCTCATCGACTGTGCGCAGCCTTTTCCGACGTCGCCATAGCCGCCTACTACGACTACCTTGCCGGAGACCATTACGTCGGTTGCCCGTTTGATGCCGTCTGCGAGCGATTCGCGACAGCCGTAGAGGTTGTCGAACTTGGATTTGGTTACGGAGTCGTTTACGTTTATTGCGGCAAAGGGCAATTCGCCCGCCTGGGCCATCTGGTAGAGCCGGTGAACGCCGGTGGTGGTCTCTTCGGAGATGCCTCGGATGTTGGCGGCGACTTTGGTCCATCTGTCCTTGCTGGATTCGAGGCTGAGCCTGAGGCGGTCGATGATGATCTGGAACTCGCGGTTGTCTGTGGGTTCGTCGAGCAGGGCGGGGTTCTTTTCGGCCTTGGCGCCGTGAACGACGAATAGCGTTGCGTCGCCGCCGTCGTCTACGATCATATCCGGTCCGGAGCCGTCCGGCCAGGTCAGGGCCTGCTCGGTACACCACCAGTACTCTTCGAGCGTCTCGCCTTTCCATGCGAATACGGGAGTGGTGCCTTTGGCGGCGATTGCGGCTGCGGCGTGGTCCTGGGTGCTGAATATGTTGCAGGAAGCCCAGCGGACGTCGGCGCCGAGGGCCTCGAGCGTCTCAATGAGCATTGCCGTCTGGATGGTCATGTGCAGGCTGCCCATGATCTTGAGGCCCTTGAGGGGCTGATCGGGGCCGTATTTTGCCCGCGTGGCCATCAGGCCGGGCATCTCGTTCTCAGCTAACTGCATTTCCTTACGGCCCCATTCGGCCAGGCTGATGTCAGCTATCTTGAGGGACAGAGAGAGGTCGCATTTCTGGACCGTATTTTCCGTATTTTGTGCCGTTTCCATTTGTATACCTTTCAAAAAGTCGGTTAAAAGCGCAGTGTAGAAGCAATTCGTCTGTTTTGCAATAAAAAATAAAGTCAAATTCCTGGCTGGCGAGTATAAGTGGTGCGAAGAATCGCACCCTACGTTTCCGGGAAGTTCAGATACGCATATTCACCAAACAGTTCTTTTGCCTTCTCGTCGTATGCCTCCGCAGCCGCGACCTCATTGTCGAAGTAGCCGATACTCTTTGACTTTTTTTTGTGCCGGATGCTTGCTCGAAATCTTTTACTGGTCTTAACGAAAGTCACCCCCTTGTACTTCACTTTTTTTTGCCTGACTGGTCGGCTGTTTCTTGAATTTTGTGCGTTTGTGCATATTCGCAGGTTGGTTCTGCGGTTGTCGAGGCCGTTGTGGTTGATGTGGTCTACGACCATTGTGCTGCGTGGATTCATGACGAAACGGTGCATGGGCGTACGGTGGCCATTAACCTTTGCTAAGGCGTAAAATGTATGGGGGCTCTTGATTGCACACCATTTGTACCTTATCAGGCCTGGGTAGTCGGCTGGGGTGACGAGGGCGACCTGGCCCTGCGTAAGCGGAATGTAGCCGATCCCGTCCTGGATGCCGAGAAGGCCCTCATTGAGGGGGACGAAATTTTCGCAGACTCCGTCGAAATCGACCAGCCGCCAGAGACCTGCAAAGCCCGCCAGGTTCTCGCAGACAAGCGAAGGCCAGACTGTTCCCCGAGCAGAGACTGCATAAGCACAGTATTGACATCTGTCCTCGCCCAAATCCCCTTCTCCACCCTCAATATAAAAGCAAAAATACTAAGACAAAATTCTTAGCCACAGAGGCCTCAGAGATTCGACAATTCTTACTGCCATTCTCCGTGTAATCCGCGGTTTGAAAAAAACCTGTCCCTCTACCATTGCACAAACTTGCGCGTTTCATGCGAAAATCGACCATTTTTTTTGGGGCTGAAATCGCTAAGTGCTTATGTGGTAAGGAGTAAAATTTTTTTATTTTTTTGGCCCGTAGCAAGATAGTTATAGCGCAATCTATGCTATGTGGACGTGTTCGGTATACTAATAAATCGCCAAAAACGGCAGTGGATATTAGCCACAGAGGGCACAGAGGACACGGAGGGAAAAAGAATTTTAGACGGGATTAACGGGATTTTACTGGATTTTTTTTACCATGAAGAAAGTGAAGGGCACGGAGAAAAAACAGGAGTAGAGAATTAAAGAAGCATAGAATTAAAGAAGCAGGGGTCCGTCTTCGCTCCGCTTCGCCGCGACAGGGAATTATCGAATGTCGAAGGGTGGGGCTGGCGGGGTTTTAATTTGCTATTTTCTATTTACAGTTTACTATTTACTGGTTACTATTTTGTATTGGTGAGGGTTTGTTTGGGAAAATTGATTGTTGATTGTGAAATGGCCTGTTCGTAGTGGGGCTGGGGTGAGGATGTGGTTTGGTGGTATGGTAGGGCTGGGGCGAGGATTGTTGGGTTGGAGGGTGTGGGATCAGCTAAATAGGTGACTGTCCCTAGTTTCCTCAGTTCGGAGCAAGTGGATGTTTGATTGTTTTTGTTGCCTCGCGCGTGTGTTCTGCTTTTGTGAGTTATCTCAACCTGTTCTGGCACAGTTCAATCTCTGTTTTTGCGTTTTTTATCGTGCCATAGGATTCAGTCTTGATGACTGACAAAACTGCCCCTTTTTATAAACTCAAAAACTCTACTGCCAATCAATCGTGATCGATAATTGCAATATCATCAATGGTTCTTGTACCATCAATCCATGTGCCTGTCGACGTGGAAGGAGGAGGGGGTGGTGGAGGAATAAAGATTGGGCTCAATGCCTGCTTGTAATCGTTATGTCGCTTTGAAAGAAACAATAATTCTGAGGTCTTACAGTATCCCAAGCTCAACTTTTGCAAAACATCTCTACCAAGAAGACATGGGAATTTGCGATTGCTTGCCATAATCTCAGCACCCCTACAGCGAAATAAGGCCTTGCACACACGTTTGACTTTTCTGGGTTTTGGGGGACAATATACTCTTACACCCTCAATAATATTGGGGGCATTATTAGGGCCAGTGAATA
>DAOVVQ010000046.1 GCA_030637065.1 Planctomycetota bacterium | reverse complement strand
GGTCGTCGACGAGGCCATCGGGATGTCCGAGCAGGCGCTGGTCCAGGAGGTGGCCGAGCTGGTTCGGGTCAACAGCCGCGTCAGCGGCAAGGCGCCTCTCGCCCCCCCAGAGCTGAACCGTCACGAGCGCCTCGAAGATATCCGCGCCGTCGTGAACGAGGCGCGAAAAAAGGGGCTTTGAAGGACACGAGTACCACGGAGTGGCCCCTGCTGGATCGGCTCGATGAGGCCATCGAAAAGGGCGACGCAGAGGAAGCGAAGGCCGCGCTGTTACAGGCTCGGACGCATCTGCTGGTTTGGGAATATGTTCGCCAGACCCGCTGGTACGACACCGGACCCATCGCCGAGATCCTTTCGCCGCGGCAGATCGCCGTTCTGTGGGGCAAACCCGGCTACGGCATTTTCGCGAGGATGGACCCCGACCACTGGCAGGTCGAATCCAAAGAAAAAGCGATCCTCAAGGCGATCGGAAAGCTGACCGAGGATATGGAACTGACACCGGAGAAGACCCGGGCGATCACCCCGCTGATTCGCGAGCACGAAGGCCTCGAATGCGATTACCGGATCAAGATCGGGCAAAGCCTGCGCGATATCGCCACGTTACTGGCCGAAGGCAACGACTCGACCGAGATATTCGACGCCGTCAGACGCCTGCATTTCTCGCACGAAATGTTTCTCTACCATCAATCCACGTACAACACCCCGCGATTCAGTGCCCTGATCGAAATTGCCCCTTCGATCCCGTTCGCACGAACCTATCTCAGAGTACGCCGCAACGAGTATAACGAGTCGCGGATCATGGGGCAGTATGAAGAGGCGCTAACGTTCTACTGGCGACCGAAGAAAAACTAAACTTAAAAATTGGAGGCTATATTGTGAAAATGCAAAGACGGCAATTCCTGAAGGCAGCGGCTGGTATTTCAACGATGGCACACCTGTCTTTCCATGCAACTGCGTCAATGGCGTCGGAAACTGAGGCAGACAAAAAAATGAAGAAGGCTATGGAATCGCTGATCGGGCCCAATAAAAAGGATCATCTGGCGGGCAACCTGAAGATGCTCAACCAGTGGGGCGTCCAACCAGCCGAAGTTCAGCGCCGGTACGGGGCTGTATTTAAGGTATTGGAGGCTAATCCCGACGCGACGTATGCAGATGTTGCAAACGATAGCGAGGTCCGGCGGATCTATGACGAGCAGGGCATCGTCCATATCGGCGGCCCAATGCTTGGGTGCATCAGTTCCAAAGGAGCGAGAGTATGGATCCGCACGCTTAGGCCGGGCAAGGTCGAGGTGCAGTTGAAGGTAAACGGTCGCACGAAAACGTTCGGGCCCGTCAGGAGCACGGTGAAAAATGACCTCAGCGCCATCGTCCAGATAACGGGCCTTAAGCCCTCGACCAGGTATCCGTACAAGGTGCTCGTCGACGGCAAAGTGATAAAGATCCCGGACCATGCCGCGATAACCACCGCGCCGGATGAATCGACTCCGGGTTACGTCCGCATAGCCTTCGGCACCTGTCCGCACAAGTGGGGTCTTGGCAACCAGAAACAGTGGAACCTCATTCGCAAGCGGAAACCGACGGCAATGCTCTTAGGCGGCGATATCGGCGTTCAGGACAGGATGAATCACTTCGGGCTGCATCGAGGCGACTACCTGTTACGCGACTTCTTCCCAGCCTGGCAGAATTTCAGCGCCGCGGTGCCAAACTGCACGACCTGGGACGACCACGATTACTTCGACAACGACCTGTGGGGCATTCCGAAAGGCTTTGCCCTCAAGGACAAGCAGGGGGTCTGCGACGTATTTCGCCGCGCATGGAACAACCCATCCTACGGATTCAATGACGAGCGGCGAGGAGTCTTTCTTCGTACACGCATCGGACCCTGCGACGCCATCATGGTCGACGAGCGGTATTTCCGCACCGGCCAGCAAGGCTCGTTCCTCGGCGACGAACAGATGGACTGGCTCGAAGAGCAACTGCTCGACTGCAAGGGACCGTTCATCATCCTGTCGTGCGGGACCATGTGGAGCGATTACGTTTCGAGCGGAAAGGATTCGTGGGGAGTTTGGGACCCTGCCGGTCGCGAGCGGATATTTAAGTTTATCGAAAAGAACAGGGTCGCCGGTGTTCTGCTGATCTCCGGCGACCGGCACGGCGCACGGGGATTCCGAATCCCCCGGCCCGGCGGTTTCGAGTTCTACGAATTCGAGGCGGGAAGCCTCGGCGGCAGAACGGGCCCGTCGCCGACCAAGCCCGAGTGGACTACGCAGTTCTACGGCATCTCCGGAAAGTACGCCTTTGGCGAGTTTACTTTCGAGACGGCCAGGGCCGATCCCGAAGTGACATTCAGGCTGATCCAGGATGATGCGACAATTATCCATGAACTGAAACTAACGCGAAGCCAACTGACACCTCCGGTGGCGTAACACCATCGGCTCAGAGAGGTAAGGACCGAATATCTGATGTGCAGTTGAATTGAAAGACTTGATCTGAGGGTTCCCTGAAAAACAGGGTGTATTCCACTGCCAGGTTTGTTTTTGTTCCAAAAACAACGACCATAGCAAGGGTGTCATAGTTTTTCAGAGGTCTCCTGAATTTAACCGCCGTCGGCGGGACTTTTTTAGACAGGATAACAGGATTAACAAGATTTTTTGAATCTATCCTGTTTTATCCTGTAAATCCTGTCTAAAATACAAATTCCTATGCAATTAAATTTATGTCAAGGGCGACAGATAAGATGAAACAGAACCGGCTCGGCAGGCTCATAGTGTTATTGCTGATCGTTGCTTTGAATTTACCCCTTGCGGCCCGCGGCCAGTCAGCCCGAAAAATTATCGCCCTCACCGGCGTCAAAGGCGGGCTCGTCGTCCATATCGGCTGTGGCGACGGACGCCTGACAGCCGACCTACGGGTCAATGAAAGCTATCTCGTTCACGGTCTGGCTGCCGAGGCGAGGGATGTTCAAGCCGCCCGCAGCCATATCCAATCGCTCGGCCTTTACGGCCCGGTGTCGATTGCGGGCTTTGACGGTCAATATCTGCCCTACGCCGAAAACATGGTCAACCTCATCGTCGCAGAAAACGCCGGCAATGTGAGCAAGGATGAAATGCTGCGAGTCCTCACGCCCGAGGGTGTGGCATACGTTAATCGCAACGGCAAGTGGACGACGATCAGAAAGCCCCGGCCCGCTGGAATAGACGACTGGACGCACTGGCTGCACGGGCCCGACGGCAACGCTGTCGCTCGCGATACGGTGGTCGGCCCGCCGCGTCATCTGCAATGGGTCGCCGCTCCCCTGTGGCAGCGTCATCACAATACCGTGCCGAGCACCACGGGGATGGTCTCGTCGAAAGGCCGGCTGTTTTACATCTCCGACGAGGCGCCTCCCGGATTCGACCCGGAGATGCCCGAAAACTGGTTTCTCGTGGCACGTGATGCGTTCAATGGCGCGCTGCTCTGGAAACGCCCCATTGCCGAGTGGGGATGGAACCACTGGAATGCCGAGCATGAAGGTCGGTTCAACACCCCGCCCCACATGCCCAAACGGCTCGTCGCAGCCGGCGACCGCCTGTTCGTAACTATGAACTTCAATGCGCCCCTGAGCGAGCTGGACGGCGCAACGGGCGAAACGCTGCGTATCTACGAAGGGACCGAAAACACCGACGAGATCCTGCACAAAGACGGGCTGTTGATCCTCTCGCTTAACGAAGAAGCACGCATCCCCCGGCGGGGAGTGACCACCCCGGTGAAAAAGAGCGTATGCGTTATCGACGCGGCCTCCGGCAAAAAGCTCTGGGAAAAAGGAACTTTTTCCGGCCTGCGAGCAAAGTCCGATGCCTCCCAACCCTTCGGACGTCTCGAACTGATCGCCGGCGACGACAACGTTTGCTTAGCTGACAGCGGCGCCATCATCTGCCTGGACCTCAAGACGGGCAACGAGAAGTGGCGAGTGCCCCGGCCCGCATTCGAGGACAAAACGATCGACACCTACTCGATACGCTACACCGACCAATGCGTAATGGTGTATAACGACGGCGTCGTACTGTACGCTCAACCCGAGTTCTACGACAGGGTATGGCACAGTTTTCCGGGCAAGTTGTACGCATACGACGCGAAAAACGGCAAACAATTGTGGCACAGGACCTACGGCGGCTGGAGTCACAACTGGCAGCCGGACGTCTTCGTTGTTGACGGCGTGGTCTGGATTCACGATCACACAGTGGTCGACGAGCCGGACTGGAGAACCGGCCATCGCGAGGACAAAACCGGCATTGACTATTATCTGCTGGGTCTGGACCTGAAAACCGGCGAGATGAAACGGAAATTCTCGACCAATGAAACAATGCACGTCGACCATCATCATCGCTGTTATCGCGGCAAGGCGACCGAGCGGTTTCTGCTGGCGTCCAGACGAGGCGTCGAGTTTCTGGATCTCGAGATGGAGGACAACACTGTCAACCACTGGGCGAGAGGAGCGTGCCTGCACGGCATCATGCCCGGCAACGGCCTGCTCTATCTAACTCCGCATCCGTGCAGATGCTACGTCGAGACGCAGTTGAACGGATATTACGGCCTGGCGCCGCGGGCCAGCCGAGAGCCCCTAAAGACGTACGAACAGTTAGGACGCAACCGTCTGGAAAAAGGGCCTTCCTACAAAAAAATAGTAAATAGCAAATCGAACATTGAAAATCCCAACGATTGGCCGACATTTAGAAGCGATAGCCGGCGCAGCGGTTCGGCGACAGCGATCTTAGGCAAACTGGTCGCTTCGTGGAAGATCAAAGCGGGCCGGCGACTCAGCCCGCCGGTAGCTGCGGACGGCAAAGTCTTCGTCGCATCCATCGATGAGCATAAAGTCATCGCTTATAACGCCGCCGACGGCAGGGAATTATGGGCCTATACCGCGGGCGGACGCGTCGACACCCCGCCGACGATATATCGGGGCATGGCGATCTTCGGGGCAGCAGACGGAGCGATTTACTGCCTTGCCGCAGCCGACGGCGAGTTGGTATGGCGGTTCCAGGCGGCGCCGGGCGAAAGGCTTGTGGGAGCATACGGCCAGATCGAGAGCGCCTGGCCCGTCCATGGCAGCGTCCTCGTCGAAGACGGCAAAGCCTACGTCGCAGCCGGACGATCATCCTATCTCGACGACGGATTCGCCCTCTATGTTTTAGATCCCGCAACCGGCAAGGTCATCGAAAAGAAAACCCTCTACAGCCCAGACCCCGACACCGATCAGATGTACAAGCCAACCTACAACCGAAAAGTCATTCCGGGCACATTGGACGACGTGCTGGTCAGCGACGGCGATTCCATCTACATGCGTCAGCAACTCGTATTTGGTGCCGAGCCAACCGAGAAAAGGCATCTCTACTCGACCAGCGGGTTGCTGGACGACGATTGGTTCGACCGCACATATTGGGCGATCGGCAAGACGGAAGAAAGCTCCGATGCGAGGCTGATGGTGTTCGATGACACTCTCGTATACGCTGTCACAGAGATGAAAAACAAGAAAAAACCGGGCGGCGAATACGGCGACGCCAAATACCGCATCTTCGCTGAGGTTCTCGAATCGGCTGACGTGGGAAACCGCTCCTATGACGAGAGAAAAAGTTATGTCAAGAAAAAACCCGATCGGCGATGGGAAGTGCCGGTCCCAATGCGTGTTACGGCAATGGCGGTCGCCGGTCCCATCCTGGCCGCTGCCGGAACCCCGGCGGTAACGGGTCACCCCGACCCTTTGAACGCACGCGCCGGACGCCTGGGAGCCCACTTGCGGCTCATCTCGACAAAAAACGGCGCCACACTGGCAAAACACACTCTCGACGCACCCCCGGTACTCGACGGCATGGCAATAGCCGCTGGACGTCTCTACATATCCAACACAGATGGAGAGCTGATCTGTTTTGCCTCGACCGAAAAAATAGCCGCACACCACAGCGGAAAATAGTCCTTTCGGCTGGCATGGCGACTGTGACAGAGGATATGCAAAAATTGATCGAACAATTAGAAAGGATTGGCCATGATTCTTGAAAAGTACTCGATGGGTGTAGGCGACAGATTCGGCCACCAGGCCGCAGCACAGCTTGACGCCCTCACAAAAGCCAAAAACGATGGGCTCGACATCGCATGTGTCTGGAACAAGTCCCACAGGGAACACACCATCATCGGCTCGGTCCCCGCCGACGTCCGCCGCGAGGCAGACTGTGCCATCAAGACAAAAAGCTGGGCTGGGGCCTACTATGTCGACGCCGATCACATCAACCTCGGCAATATCGATACCTTCATCGAATGCAGCGATTTTTTTACCATCGACGTAGCCAAATATATCTCGCACGAACTGCCCGCAGACCGGATCGGCGAGTTCACGAAAGCACACACAAAACTCCTGGGAAAACTAAACCTCGAAGGCATTGACCGGCAGTTCGATATCATCGAAGAAGACCTGCGCCGCATAGCCGGCAAATTCCTCTATGCCGTCAAAGAGGCCGGGCGAATCTACCGCCACATTGTCGGGATCAAAGGAGCGGGTACTTTCGTAACCGAGGTGTCGATGGACGAATCCGACGAGCCGCAAACGCCCGTCGAGCTTTTCGTGATCCTCGCTATCATCGCCGCCGAAGGAATACCGGCCCAGACGATCGCACCGAAATTCACCGGCAGGTTTCTCAAGGGGATCGATTACGTCGGCGACGCCGAACTATTCGAGACACAGTTCAATGAGGACCTCGCCGTAATAAGCCGCGCCGTAAAAGAATTCGGCCTGCCCGAAAATCTCAAGCTAAGCGTTCATTCCGGCAGCGATAAATTCTCGATCTACCCGGCAATCGGCAGGGCACTGCGAAAATTCGATGCCGGGATCCACATAAAGACCGCTGGGACCACATGGCTCGAGGAGATAATAGGGCTCGCCTCCGCCGGCGGCAGCGGGCTCGAAATAGCATGCCAGGTCTATAAAAAATCGCTCGACAAATTCGACGAACTCTGCGCCCCCTACGCCGCTGTCATAGACATTGACAAAAAAAACCTGCCTTCGCCCGCTGACGTCGAAAAATGGGACGGACAAACCTTCGCCCGCACCCTGAGGCACGACCGGAGATGTCCCGATTACAACCTCGACTTTCGACAGCTCCTCCACGTCGGATACAAGATCGCCGCCCAAATGGGCCCGGCGTTCACCGATGCACTGAAGGAAAATGCCGAAATAATCGCCAAAAACGTAACAGAAAACATCTACGAACGGCACATTGTGCCCATCTTTTCGCCCGGCAGTGACCTTTGATGCCCTACGGGTTTTTTACTGACCTGCCTGTTCCACTGAATCCGATGGCAACTGGAAAATCGGACGAAAGCCGACATTGCACATGGCGGCTCAATAGCCGTCGGCTGCCCCACCGTTATGATCGGCGGTTAGGCTGAGCGAAGACCGTGGTGGGTTGTGGATTCGGGTCGTGGCCTTCTGTCAGGAAATGCCGGGGCGGAAAGACCCGTAAAGCGTATAGGCCAGCCGGTCCATCAACATAACCATAACCCCCTATAAAATAAGGAGTTATAGTTAATCGGGGAGACAAGATTTGAACTTGCGACCTCTGCGTCCCGAACGCAGCGCTCTGGCCAAGCTGAGCTACTCCCCGAATTTAAGAGCGTTACTATACTGTAATGGCCCGGCGATTGCAAGCGGCAATCGGCTGGGGGCTCACAATAAATTGATCGGGTCGACGTCAATAGCGACCTGCACAGCCGGGCGGATGGGGCTGGCGACGCGTAACTGCGAAAAAAAGCCGCTCAGGACCCCTGCATCCGGGGCCTGGAGGATTATCTGCATCCGGTGGAACTGCTGGACCCGGCTGATCGTAGCTGGCATCGGCCCGCGAACCCTGATATCAAGACCTGCTCGCTGGACAATATCGTCGATCCTGACCCGCATCGCCTCACACGCCGCGGTCAGCTTGTTGTGTTTCGTATCCCGCATCCCCACAATCGCCATTCGCCAGTACGGCGGCAGGTTGCACTCCTTGCGATGGGCAAGTTCGGCCTCCACGAATCCGGGATAATCGCCCTTGAGGGCAAACTGGATCGCCGGGCTCTTTGGCAGCAGCGTCTGGACGATAACCATTCCGCCTTTTTCAGACCGGCCGGCGCGACCTGCGACCTGCGAGATCAACTGGAAGGTCCGCTCATTGGCGCGAAAATCCGGCAGCGAAAGCGACGTGTCAGCGCTGATTATCCCGACCAGCGTGACGTTGGGGAAATGCAGACCCTTTGCCAGCATCTGGGTGCCTGCGAGAATATCGATCTTGCCGTCGCCAAAGTCACGCAGCAGGCGGTAATATTCCTGTCCGCCGCCGGCTGCCATAGAGTCGCTGTCGACCCGTTTGATCCGGGCGCCAGGCAGTTTTTCCTTCAATTGCTCCTCGAGCCGCTGGGAGCCGAGCCCTATCATCGTCATCGCCTTTTTGCAAAGCGGGCACTGCTGCGGAACGAGCGTCTTGGCAAGGCAGTAATGGCATATAGCATAGCCGCCGGAGATGTGCCTGCCGATGACGGTCTCTTTGCGGTTAAAATCGCCGCGGCGTTTGTGAAAGGTCAGCGTCACGTCGCAATTGCGACAACGCAGGCTGTGCCCGCAGGTCGGACAGAATACGAAATTGCTGTAGCCGCGGCGATTCAGGAGCAGTATCGCCTGCTCGCCCCTTTCGAGTACGCTCGTGAGGTGCCGCTGTAATTGTCTGCTGATCAGGGTGACCTGATTGCCGCCGCCCCGGTGCGTTTCGCGGGCCATATCAACGAGCGTCATCTCCGGCATGGGCAGGTCCATCACCCGCCGGGGCAGCTTTGCCATCTGATAGTGTTTTTTGGTCCGGCAATTGGCCAAAGTCTCCAGCGACGGGGTCGCCGAGCCGAGTATGCAATGGGCCCCAGCCAGTTGCGCACGTTTGATGGCGACGTCCCTTCCGTTATATCGCGGGACCTTGTCCTGCTTATAGCTCGGTTCGTGCTCCTCGTCGACCACGATCAGGCCCAGCCGTTCGAGCGGGGCGAAGATCGCCGACCTTGCCCCGATAACGACATCGGCCTGGCCGGATTTGATCGTCTGCCACTGGGCGTTTCGCTCTGGAGCGCTTAGGTAAGAGTGCATCACCGCAATGCGTTTGAACCGCCGGCTGAAGCGCTGAACGGTCTGGGCGGTAAGGGCGATCTCCGGCAGAAGCACGATAGCGGTCTTGCCCCGGCTAATCGCCTCCTGGATCGCGCGGATATAAACCTCCGTCTTGCCGCTGTCGGTAACACCATATAAAACCGTCACGCCAAAGGCATCGGTCCCGATCTGTTCGTTGATCCGCGACAGGGCGTCGTTCTGGTCGTCGTTAAGTACGACATCCGTTATCTTGTCAGCTAAGTTCGGCGGAATTGCCGG
Source organism: Planctomycetota bacterium (assembly GCA_030637065.1). Taxonomy (GTDB): domain Bacteria; phylum Planctomycetota; class Phycisphaerae; order Sedimentisphaerales; family Anaerohalosphaeraceae; genus DAOVVQ01. The sequence continues at coordinate 8,246 of DAOVVQ010000046.1, read as the reverse complement.
CAGGGACTTAAATGTCTGCCTTTCGGACACCCTGACCACATCCTTCTTCATCAGCGTCTTTAAGGGCACAGCCGTACAGCCGGCCTGATCGAGCAGATCGGCCTTCTCGATGGCGCTGCCCGGGTCGACGGCACCCGCCTGCCGGAGGATGGCTACTATCGCCTGCTGTTTTTTGCTGGTAGTCGTCTGTGTCAACTGCTCTTCGGACAGGCCGGCTAAGTAAATGCGTTTTTCCTTCTTTACGCCCGCCCCCTTTTTGACCGCCGCCGGCACCATCGCAGCTAAGGCCTGGCCCAACGGACAGACATAATAACCGCTTATCCAGCGGGCAAGATCGATAAGCTGACCGTCGAGCAGAGGGGCTTTGTCAATGACCTGCTTGACGCGTTTGAGTTTGAATGCTCTTGCCTTTTCAACCTCCGATGCTGTCGGAACTGCCACACAGAAGCCGTCGACAAGCTTATTACTCCTGCCGAACGGGACCTTAACCCTCTGCCCAGCCTCGATCTCGCCAAACGAATCGGCCAGAAGATAATCGAAAACCGAATCGGCACCGGTATCGAAAGCCACCTGAATGACCCGGCCATCCAGGACCTCGGGATCTTCATACCGGCCAAACAGACTATCCCCGGCATATTTTGTCCTCCGCTTATTCGACATCAATACCCGCAAGGCCTCCCGAAAACGCCAATAATTCCGCGTGGGCCAGGGCCCACGCTGTTAATCTATTCAAACAACACGCTCAACTTTTTTCTTTCGTCTTCATTCATTACCTTTGGTCTGGACCATACTGCCAATTCGAGGCTGCTTCTGCATATACAATTGTTGTTACATAGGTCGCCGTCATGCTCTAACACTTTTTTTATCAGTTCGATCGCGTTATTTGTCGCCGCTGTGAGGTTTCCGATTATCTCTTCCAGCAGGGCCTGTTTGCCCATACCCGGCTGGTGCTCCTTCCAGCAGTCGTAGTCGCTCGCAAGGGCGATAAGCGCGTAGCACATCTGGGCCTCTCGGGCAAGTTTTGCCTCGGGCATGGCGGTCATGCCGATAAGGTCGCCGCCCCACTTGATGTGCATGAGCGATTCGGCGCGGGTCGAGAATTGCGGACCTTCCATGCAGACATAGGTGCCGCTGGCATGGGTCTTTGCGGTTACATCTTCTGCGCATTGCAGGATCGTTTTTCCAAGACGTCCGCAGCAGGGATGCGCCAGTTCACAGTGTACGGCTCCGACCTTTCCAAAGAAGCTGCCCTGCCTCCTGAAAGTCTTATCGATGAACTGATCGACGACGACCAGGTCCTTTGGCGCGATCTCTTCACGAAGCGAACCGACAGCCCCGCTCGCTATCAGGGTCGTTACGCCGAGTTTTTTCAATGCGAAGATATTCGCTACGTAAGGCACCTCGCTGGGTCCGAGTCGGTGGCCGTCGCCGTGCCGGTTCAGAAATGCCACCTTTTTTTTGCCCATATTGCCGATGACGATTGGCGAACTTGGGGCCCCGAACGGCGTGTCTATCTCCTGCCTTTGCCCCCCTGATATGTGCTCGAAAAGGGCGTCGCCCAGCCCGGAACCGCCGATTACGCCGATTAGTTCTTCCGCCATAGAATCTGTCTCCTAAAAACAATAGCCTCTGGAAAATGGCTGATCTCAAATGCCGCGTTACCGATACAAGATCGGACGGCAAACGGATCTCAGGGCCCATCTTAGCGGCTGGAGCTGCGAATTTCACGGAATTATTTTGACAGCCAAACCCTCGTTCCTCCCCCGAATCGTCCTTAACTTTTGTGACAGGGGCATTTAGTGTATAATCGGCTCGTATGAATTTGACCGAATCGATAAAACAAAAGGCCCTGGCGATCGGCTTTGACCTGGTGGGCGTAACCGGTGCTGAGTCGATCGGCGCTGCGGAGACCGAGATGTTTCGCAAATGGCTCGAGGCTGGATACGCCGCTGAAATGCAGTATATGCACAAGAACCTCGAAAAGCGGGTCGATCCCGCCGAGCTTATGGAGGGGGCAAGGTCGGTGATATGCGTCGGTGTGGACTATAACCCGGCGATCCGGCAGCCGCTCCCGACCCCGCCCGATAGCGGTTATTACGGCAGGATCGCTAACTTCGCCCTGTACGAGGATTATCACTCGTTCATCAAGGGCAGGCTCCGGCTGTTGGCCGATTTTATAAACGCGTCCGTCGGAGGCGACAGCTTCAGGTTCAAAATATGTGTAGATTCCGTCCCGTTAGCCGAACGGGCCCTTGCTCAGCGGGCGGGCCTGGGCTTTATCGGCAGAAACCACATGCTCATAAATCCTGGTCTGGGTCCGCAGATTCTCTTAGGCGAGATCGTCACGAATCTTGAGCTGACCTGCGACCAGCCCGCCGGCGGCGACTGTAACGGTTGTGATAAGTGCATCAAGGCCTGCCCGACCGGTGCGCTCGATGCGGACGGAAACCTTGACGCCCGAAAATGCGTCAGCTACCTTACCACCGAGCTAAAGGGACAAATTCCCGATTCCCTGACGGCCAAAATGGGTACCTCGCTGTTCGGCTGTGATAAGTGTATGCTTGCATGTCCCTATTCCGAACGATCCGCCGGCGAAAGCGCCGATACAAAATGCAAGTTCAAATTCTTCCCCCAGCGGCGATGGGTCGAACTTACCGCGATAGCCGGCTTCGATGGCGATCGGTTTGATAAGAGCTTTGCGGATTCAACGATCAAACGTCTCGGACTGGAAAGGCTCAGGAGAAATGCGAAAGTGTGCCTGGATAATCTCGCCGGCGATTAGGGAACCAGAAAAGTGTCATCGGGGTCGCAGGGTATCTCACGGCCCTGATACAGGCTAACGCCTTTAACGGTGAAGATATCGTCATTGAGGATAATACGCCTGTTCTGAAAGGCCGCTGAGCCGCCGCGAATCAGCACATTCTGACCCTTTCCGCGGTGGTTGGTGCTCATCGTTTGCAGCATCCGCCGGTCAACGACCACCTTCGCAAATTCGTCACTGCACGCCTGCGACGGGTCATATCTGTCGAACACCTTTTCAAAGAGAGGATTGGCGTCGCTCATCAAAACGGTCGGGTTTCCGGACCTGAATTTTTGTGCGGTTTTGTCGCACATGAATATGTAGCTATAGCTGATATTCAGCGGCGAGGGAAAGTCGTCCATCTCAGCCAATTGGCCGGGGCTAAAATTGATCGACTCGGCCTTTTTCCTGCCGGGACAGATAAAGTCTTCCGGTTTCACGTATCCCTTCTTGACCAGAAGCCACGGGTTGCGGGTATTGGAATAGCTCTGCTCGCCCTTTTGGCCTATCTTCCACCATGGCGATCCGGCGATAGAAGCTACGGACGGCGCGAAACCGTCGTAATCGTTTATGTAACCGTTAAGCCCCGTTGCGATCCGCCTCAGGTTGTACTGGCAGATGGTCTGCCTGGTTTTGGCTCGGGCATTAGACCGCGAAACCGTCAAAACGCTAAGGACAAGTGTGATCATCGCCGCAGCCGCCCCAATTTCAAGGACACGCCAGAATGCCCGCCTGGTGGTGACGACGGGTTGATGAAGACGGGCTTGCTCTGCGCTCTTTTGCTGCTCGATAGCGAGCAGACTCTCAAGGTGACTTTGGCCTGACGATGCGGCAAGTTTCAAACGTGCCACAGTCAACTCGGCAAGATTATCGGGACAAGGCTCGTACTTGATGCTGTCGAGTTGGGTTAGCGTATCCTCGAGTTTGCCGTAAAGCTCGGCTGCCTCGGGGTGAGCGGCTATAAGATCGCGCCCGCAATTGATATGTTCTTCATCTCCGCAGCGGAAATAGAAGTCCAATATCACATCTTTGTCCTGTTTGCTCAACCCGCTCATCAGATATCGTCGCTCCGATTAGCCGCTTCCCATTTTTTAGTAAAATGCACCACCGCGGTATGCAGTCTGCTCTTAACCGTCCCAATTGGTATACTCAGAATCTCGGCCATATGTTTGTAAGAAAATTGTTCAAAATAGGCCAAAATCAGGATTCCGCGAAGATTTTCCGGCATATCCGCGATAATCTCTCTAACCCGCCTTGCCGTTTCGTCCTGCGAGACCTCCTCGTCCGGCGTGATCTTATAAGATGCCAGGAGGTTGACCACATCGTCGACCGAGACATCGCCAGCGTCGGCAATTGCCCCAAGGCTCATGGCTGAATGTCGTTGCATCTTGCGAAGGGCATCTTTGGCCTTGTTGGCCGCTATCGTAAAGAGCCACGGACGCAGTGGGCGGGTGGTATCGAACTTGTCGCTGCTGGCGTAAAGCTGCAAAAAAGTCTCTTGGAAGACGTCCTCGACTAAGTCCTGCTGATTCAAAAATCTGCGCAAAAACGCATAAAGTGAGTTCTTGTAACGGGTTACGATCTCCCGAAACGCGTCCTCGTCGCCTTGTTTATAGAGCTTGAGCAGCTCAGAATCCGTGTTTTCAGTTTTTGGCGAGTCCATATTCCAATCTCAACTGCGGTCTCGAAGCCAAGTTAACACCCCCAATATACCAGTGTTCCGGGCAACCTCAACAATATAATCGATTATAGTGCATTTCAAGACAATAATAAATGAAAAATTGGCTCACCTCTCAAAAAGTCATTATTGCCCCACAAAAGCAGATACGGACGCACCCCGCCTTGCGGCAGAACGTACCAGCCCCCGTTTTTGCCATGCCCCTGAAAAACCGCGATTGCGGTGTTATTTACCTTACTGAGAGAACCGCAGCGGACTTGACGATCACAGGCTCGACCGGCACATTCTGGAAAGTAGTCGGCATCTCAACCTTTCGGCCTCCCTGCGAGACAAGTGTGGTTATCTTGCGGTTTGCGGTCTTGACAGCGGCGATCTTGTCGACTACGTCCATGCCTTCGGTTACCTTGCCGAATACGGCATAACCTGCGCCCATGGGGCCGCCGTAGTTCAGATTAGCGTTGTCTTTGTGGTTGATGAAGAACTGGCTGCTGGCGCTGTCGGGATCGTTGGTTCGGGCCATCGCAATAGTGCCGCGAAAGTTCTTAAGCCCGTTCTTGGCTTCATTGACGATCGTCGCGTGGGTCTCTTTCTGCTTATGTTCGGCAGAAAATCCGCCGCCCTGTATCATGAAACCGGAGATCACCCTGTGAAAGATCGTATTGTCAAAGTACCCTTCCTCGACATATCTAAGAAAGTTCTTCACCGTCACCGGGGCCTTCTCTTCATCGAGTTCCAGGACAATATCTCCCATACTTGTTTCCAGTTTTACCATTTTCACTCCTGTCTTGGGCTTGCTTACCTGAACTTGAGCCGGTTTCGTTTCCGCTTCCGTGCCCGCATCGTCGCTGGCGGTGTCTTCCTCGACACATCCGGTCGCCATAACCATCCATACCGCCGCCAGGACTGCAATTGTCAAGAATCTGCTGCTCATAACCTGTTCCTTTCCGAATCGACTGTACATTATGTAAACTGAGCCCCCCTTATATAGCACCAGCGGAAAAAATGCAACACTTCAGACAGAATCGGAGATCCCACATTTTTCGCGACATTTTTCGTTCGGTGGCTCTCCTAAGAGGGCCGGAAGGCTTGAATTCTCGGCCCATGCGTGATATTCTGCTGAAAACCGGCCCGGTTGCGGCGACAAGTTGCCGGATTGGGAGCGTCAGCTAATAGCCATTAGGGTAAAAAGGCGGGATTTGATGTCGAAGCTTGTGTATATTGCCGGAGTCGGTCATTCGGGCTCAACGCTTCTTGATATTGTCACGGGCACGATCCCAGGTGTTTTTTCGGCCGGCGAGATGACATACCTGCCCTCCCGCATGTCATATCGCAAGTTTCCATGCAGTTGCCTTAGCGCTCTGTCCGAATGCCGGGTGTGGAGCAAGGTCGTTGCAGACGTCAGTAAGGAAGTCGGGTTTGATGTTCGCCAGGACCCATTGCGTTACAGGATGGCGTTGTTGCAGCGCCAGCGGTGGAAGACGGATTTGCTCCAGGACATTTGTTTTACCCTTCAGCGGGCTGTCTTTGGGTATGCGATGCAGCGGAGGCCTTTGGGTTTTATCGAGGGGGTATGGCGAAGGGCCCTGAACGAACGGATCGGCAACAACTGGCGGATATTTGACGCGATATGCGAAACCTGTGATGTGCGTTACGTAGTCGATTCTTCCAAGCACATTTACCGGGCAAAGTTGCTGCATTCCAGAAGACCGGCGGATGTCTACGTACTTTTGCTGATACGAGACCTTCGCGGGCTGGCATGGTCGTCGATCAAGCGCCGGCGCGACCCGATCCGGACGGTCCGCAAACTCGTCAGACAGTATAATCGCATCCTGTCGACGGTACGAAACATGGAAGGTGCGTCGTTTACGCCGGTCAAATACGAGCGGCTTTGCTCCGATCCGATCGGGGAAAGAAGGCGGATCGCCGGGTTCCTTGGACTCGATGACCCCGGCAGCGCCATCGAAATCGACCCAACCAAACACCATCTGACCGGTGGCAATCCCATGCGAATGAAGGGCAGGATGGATATCAGGCTCGATGAGTCATGGAAAGAGAACCTTACTCCGGACTTGCGGGCGCGTGTAGAAAAGATAGCATCCGGGCTCGATGACGGATGGCGGGAACTATTGGCTGAGACATATCCCGAATGAAGTATGGCGCGTGCGACGGAACAATCAGGCGGCTAAATCCCGATCATATCCCGAAAGAAGTCCCTACTGCCTTTGCGGCATTGATCAGGGTGTGGTCTGTGGGTATGGTCTTGATCTTTCCCGCTATTTCGCTCAGCGGTGCGCTCTTGAACCGGCCTTCTCTCTGGACGATGAGATGATTCTTCGTCCCTTGCATCAGCAGTTCCACGGCGAGGTGGCCAAAGCATGTTGCCAGCGACCTGTCGAAGGGGGTCGGCGTTCCTCCCCGTTGGACGTGGCCGAGGTTTACCGCGCGGCACTCCAGGCCTGTGGCCTTGCTTAACTGTTCGCTCAGGACGTTTGCGATCCCGCCGAGCCGGATGGGGTCGGGGCTGTCTTCGAGCGTTTTGGCGATCACCATATCGCCGCCGTCGGGTTTTGCGCCCTCTGCAACAACGATGATGCTGAACCTTCGTCCCCGGCTGGAGCGGGCAAGGACTGAGTCGCAGATATTTTCGAGCTTGTAGGGTATTTCGGGGATCAGGATAATGTCTGAGCCGGAGGCGGCTCCAGAGTAGAGTGCGATCCATCCGGCGTATCGGCCCATCACCTCGACGATCATGACGCGATGGTGCGAACTGGCGGTGGTGTGCAGCTTGTCGATGGCCTTGGTGGCGGTGTCTACGGCGGTGTTAAAGCCGAATGTGATGTCGGTACCCCAGATATCGTTGTCAATCGTCTTCGGCACGCCCATGACGGTCAGGCCCTTTTTTGCAAAATCCGCCGCCGACGCCATCGTTCCGTCTCCGCCGATACAGATCAGTGCGTCGACACCGCGACTTTTCAGCGCCTTGATGCAGTCGTCGGAAACGTCGGTATTCGGCCCATCGTCCTGCGAAGGGTCGGCATAGTCAAACGGGTTGGCAACATTGCACGAGCCGAGAATGGTCCCGCCAACGGTCAGTATGTTGCTGGCGTCGTTATAGCTGAGGCGACGCATACGGTTTTCGATCAGCCCAAGGTAGCCGTCCTCGACGCCCCACACCTCCAGGTTGTATTTGCTGATGGCGGTCTTGGTGACGGCGCGTATCACGGCATTGAGGCCCGGGCAGTCGCCGCCGCCGGTAAGAACTGCAATCGATTTGACGCTGGATTTCATCGCTGGCCCTTTCAGATCGTTTTTTTGGCGGCCTTGACTATATTTTCAGTCGTGATCCCGAACTTTTCGAAGCATTTCTGGCCCGGCCCCGATGCGCCGAACGAGGTCATCCCGATGAAGACTCCGTTATCTCCGAGATATCTGTCCCAGCCCTGCCGGACGCCTGCTTCAATGCCGATCCGGGCCCGTATCTTCGGCGGCAGAACGGAGTTTTTATACTTGTCATCCTGCTCATCGAACAGTTCCCATGACGGCAGACTTACGACCTGGGCGGCAATGCCTTCCTCGGCAAGCGCCTGGGCCGCTTCGATCGCCAGCTTGACCTCCGAGCCGGTGGCTATCAGGAGCAAATCGGGCTTTTTTGGTTTGACCAGCACATATCCGCCCTTTGCCAGGTTCGCAGCGGAAGGATCTTTCTCCTGGTCCAGAACCGGCAGCCCCTGACGCGTCAGCGCGATGGCAATGGGGCGATCCCGATTT
>DAOVVQ010000035.1 GCA_030637065.1 Planctomycetota bacterium | reverse complement strand
TAAGCGGCAAAATGCTTCACGCACGAAAGCATGGTCGAAACGTCCGCCAGGTCCTTGCCCTGGAAGCCGCGAACCCTTGCCCTGGCGATCTCACAACCAAGAAAAGTATCTTCGCCCGCCCCTTCGGATATCCTGCCCCACCTGGGGTCCCGTGCGATATCGACCATCGGGGCGAAGGTCCAGTGCAAACCGCCCGCCGTTGCCTCGACGGCTGAGACGCGCGCGGATTTTTCGATGGCCTTTAAGTCCCATGAAGCCGCCTCTCCAAGTGAAATGGGGAACATGGTTTTATACCCGTGGATAATGTCATAACCGAAAAGCAGTGGAATCGCCAGCCGGGTCTCCTCGACGGCGATTTTTTGGAGTTTGCGAGTATGAGCAGCAGTGTGGTAATTGAAGATATTTCCGCATCTTCCCTGGCGAACGTATTCCATCCTCTCCTTTTCCCTGCTCAGGATGGGTTTTTCCCAACTGCAATCGAGTAAAACCATCTGCCCGATCTTTTCCTTGAGCGTCATGCGAGCCAGGAGTGACTCGACGAATTCGTCGTTTGCGGCAATTACGCCGGAGGCTCCGAACAGGAGATTAAGGCAGGCAACTAAAACGCTTATCACAACGATATTTTTCTTCATGGCCGAACTTCCCTTTAAAAGGTCACAGCATAAGTGCTTTGAATTTAACGGTTGATCAGGACTTGCTGAAAAAGCCGCCTGCGAATATGGCACTTTTACATATAGGCGTATTTAAGTCAAGAATTTTTACTTGACAAAACCGCAGAAATAAGCAATAAATGGGCATGTGAGGGCGTTTTTATAGTATTGCCAGTTCACGCCAACAGACTGTAACGGTCGTTTATGAATGATATCAGGGAATGAGACTATATTGATACCAGGTTAGATCGGAGTTTTGAAAATGTCTGACAACATTATCAACAATTCAGAGATTGGGCGTCGTGAGTTTTTGAAGGTCTGCGGGGGTGTTGCGGCGGGTTTGATGGCAGCGCCATGCAGTAATAACATCAGTGCCGCTGGCTCGAAAAAGTCAAGGAGGCCTAACATCCTTTTCATATTCAGCGACGACCACTCGAATAATACCATCAGTGCGTACGGCAGCCGAGTCAATAAGACTTCGAATATCGACCGTATCGCCGAAGAGGGTGCGATATTCACGAATAGTTTCTGCACGAACTCGATCTGTCAGCCGAGTCGGGCGAGCATTTTGACCGGCAAACACAGCCACCGCAACGGCGTTACTCACAACGGTGCACCCTGGAACGGACAGCAGATGGTCTTTACCCGCCTGCTTGAAAAAGAGGGCTACCAAACGGCATTGCTCGGCAAATGGCACATGCGCCCGGAGCCGACGGATGAGTTTGGTTACTGGAAGGTCCTTAGCGGTTACGGCGGGCAGGGCAGATATCACGATCCGATTTTCAGTTCTGCAAAAGGCTCCGAGACGGTCGAGGGTTATTCGACCGATGTTATTACGGACATGGCGATCGACTGGATGGACAATGAACGCGATCCGGGCAAGCCGTTTATGCTGTTTACGCAATATAAATCGCCGCATGTCCCGAGGCGTCCGGCTGTGAGGCATCTGGATCTTTTCAAGGATGTCGAGGTCCCCGAGCCGCCGACGCTTTACGACGACTATTCGACGCGTCAGCCGTATGCCTCCGAGGCATGGATGCACATTTCCGGTTTGAACGAGGAGGTCGCGAATATCTTCCCGCCCAAGGATTCGGGTGTGCCGCTGGACCAAAAGCAGGCTGAGTGGCTCGGTCGTTTGAGCAGGGAAGATCGCGAAAAATATCACGAGGCTTATGACGAGCAAAACGCCGAATACTATGAGATGAAAAAGAGCGGCAAACTGGATGACAGGGATGCTCAGACGAAGTATTTTTATCAGCGTTTTATTAAGGATTATCTGCGGTGCGTAACCGCCGTCGATGAGAACGTCGGCAGGCTGCTCGACTATCTCGATGAGAAGGGTCTTGCCGAGGATACGGTTGTGGTTTACAGTTCCGACCAGAGCTATTATGTCGGCGAGCACGGCTGGGCTGAGAAACGCTGGATGTACGAGGAATCGCTGCAAATGCCATTCGTTGTCCGCTGGCCGAAAGTCATAGAGCCGGGCAAAAAGATCCACAAGCTGATACAAAACATGGATTACGCCCCGACCTTTCTGGAAATGGCCGGCGCGGAGATCCCCGAAGAGATGCAGGGCAGTTCTCTACTGCCGTTGTTGTCGGGCGACCCCCAAAAAGTCGATTGGCGGGACGCAATCTATTATCATTATTACCAGCACGGTGCGCACAATGTGCCGCGTCACGATGGTGTGCGCACTTACCGATTTAAGCTCATTCATTTTTACACTGACGATACTTATGAAATGTACAACCTGAAAGACGATCCGTACGAAGTGAAAAATATCTATGGGACACCCGAAAACAAGCGGATCCAGCAAACATTACTTAAAAAATTGCAACAATTACGCAAGGAATACAAAGTGCCTCAGAGCGACTTTAAGGCGCCTTATGTATGCGGCTAAGCAATAACAGCCCGCCGACTCTTGGAAAACATTAGAGGATAGATGACCGTTTTATTGAAAAGACATACAACACATTTTCTGTTTGCATGTGCATTATTTATTGTTATGTCCTCCGTTGCCGCATTTGCGTCGGATACGACATCCTTTAATCTGCTTGATGCCGGTCAAGGGGGCGCCTTTAATGTCGGCGATGCCAGTGCGGAGGCGACCATTGAACTCGACCCTGCCCTTAATCGCGATGTCCTGGAAATAGAAGCTACGATCTCGCCGTCAGCGGCTGCGGGGATATGGTTTAAGGACTTCCCAGCGGAACTGAATGCCCAGGCCGCGGATATTGTCGAGTTTGCTGCAAGGGTCGACGATCCTGATATTTCAGACCGGATATCGGCCAACATCGAGCTGAAAGGCGACAGCGGCATACAGGTCATTAAGCTGCCAGCCGCAGTTGACTGGCTCTTTGTTCAGGAGCTGATCGATTGGAACAAGATCGGCGACCTTAAAGAAGCGGTCATCGTCATCACGCAAACAGCAGGCAACGAACCCGTATCCGCCGGTCTGTATGTCGACCTTAACTTTAAGGCGCTGGCCTTGTCCCAGAAAATCGCCACTTCGATACCTGCCAAATTAGGCAGCGTGTTTTTATGCAGTCTTCTATTCGCCGGGCTTGCCGCAATATTAAGAGGGCTCTTTAAGGTCTCCTGCCGGGAGGTGCCCGCGGAGCGAACGCCGGTTCCCGCCCTTTGCCAAAATGTACTGTACGGCCTTTGTGCGGCGATGATCGCTATTATCGTATTTCATATCTATTCGTTGGGGGTCATGAGCTTTCTGGATGTCGGCTGGAATTTCCTCTTCATCGCCCTGGCTGGAGCGGCAACCGTCCAGTTGTTAAAATTTGCGGCAACCGGCAGGCACCTTCGGCCTTCGCAGGTTTTCCAGAGCGCTTTTGTTGTCGGATTACTTGCCGCCACGTCCGGGTCGATCGAGCTTTTGGCGGCCCCATCGGCATGGGTCGATATTATCGCGATAAACAAACTCACCGCAGCCGCTGCCTGCTTGCTGTACCTTACGGCAAACGCTTACCTGCTAAGCACATCCGGTTCGCTGCTAAGGCCGGTAAGCAGCGCACTGTTGACAGGGACACCTTATCTGTTCGGATGGCTGCTGACTATAGAGTCGCCAAAGCTCCTTGAAACGCTTGGCGGCTTTATTACAGCCAATTTATTTGCCGAACACACCGCGATCCTTAAATGGCTCGGCCAGGTTGTCGTCATATTCCTGTTTAACGAAGCAATCACAAACGGCATCTCTTTCGTCATCACGAGAAGAACGCTCCGCGGGGTTAAGGCACATCTGTTTATCCTGTTTATATCCGTCTTTGTGATAACCTCTCCGTTGATCGCGGGCCTTGGCTCGGGGGCGAACATCGCAGCTCTGCCGGCGATAGCTATATTTTTCGTCGTCATAATAACGACCGTCTTTTCTCATGCGGGCCTCTGGGCACAGGTCTACCTGCTTACCGGCATGATCATGGACGGGATGCACGGCATCGAGCCATCGTGGATCACGATCCGGGACCACACGTCGAGCGGCATTAAAAAAGGCATGGTCTACAGCGGAACCTTTATGGGCATTCTGTACGGCCTTAAGATCGTCAGCGATATCCCGCTGTCGCAGTGGGCCCTGTCGTCGCACAGCATGATCGCACTGCTGCTGTTTGGCACATTGATATTTCCCCTGATCAAGACGATCATCGAGACATTCGACGGCAGCCACGGCTTTTTCCTCAGGGCATCGTATAGTTACCGCAACATCACCCTTTACGCGAGAGGCGCGGTGATAGGCCTGGGGACGGCTTACGGTTTTGGTAACGGGATGGTCGATATGGACATGCCGATCCGCATCACGTACGGCCTGGGCGTCGGCCTTCTGGCGTCGGCGGGGGTGAGTATTATTCGCGATGCCGTGTTTATGTATCGGGGAAAGGGGCGGATACAGGTCTGGCGATTATATTTCACCGATGCTATGTTGGGCGGCTTCATCGGTGCGGCGATCGCATTCTATCTCGATTCGTCGCAGGTCCCCGTGGTCGCCGAAAAGATCCGGCTCTACACAAGCGCAGGGCTCCCGACGAGCGAGTACAGCGTATATCCGTTGATAAACAAATGGGGCCATATCACACTTAGCAATGTAACCGGCGGCGTCAAACTCTTTTTCAACGAAGCATTGGCCGGTGTTATCAACTGGTCCGTCGCGGCATGGCTCTTTGCGATCAACCGTGCGTTTTTGACCGCTCTTTTTCAGCGTGATAAGGCGCCGATCAAATTATTATTCTCGAAAGAAGGCTTCGTCTACCTGATAGAACACACCATACAGGTACTCAGGTGGGGCCTCTGGATGTCGCCGATCATCAATACTTTCCTGCGAATGATGGGCCAGGCGACGTGGTACAACCAGGATGGCGCGATTCGCACGCTTGTCGTGATCTACCAGAACGTCACGATGGGGTCGGACCAATTTCAGGCGTGGAGTCTTCGTATCTTTATATATGTGTTGGCCTACGACTTCTTCCGCATTCTTATATGGCTCGATCACATGGGGCTGCGGATAGCGACGCTGGTCAATCTGAGTTTTCTCGGCATGGACCGGCTGGATGAAAAATTAGCCAGGTTCATCGGTCGACCGTCGGCGGCACGCTGCATACCCGAAGGCGTAAAACGATTTATGACGTGGGCTCCGCTTTTGATCCCGTTTTATATCCCGCGGGGAAAGGCATGGGGTCATGCGTGGGACAGTTCTTTGGCGATAAGTTCGGCCAAAGGCCCGCCGCTGACATCGAGGATAATGTCTTTACCGATAGCGGACAAGGCTCTTTTGGCCGCTGTCACAGCCATTAGCTGCATCGCCATAGTCTCGATAATCCGCTGGCTCGCAGGTCATCTATCCGCCAAAAAGAAGGCCTCTTACAGCCTCAGTAACAGCAAATACACGGTCGCTTTCAAGGAAAACGGCCACGCCCACAGCATGTTGATCCAGCCGGGTTACGACATTACCCGCCGCAGTTATGACACCATCGACCCGTGTGGACGCGTTCTTTATATCGTCGATGATTCCATGCCGGCAAATGACCCAGCGCGGTTCTGGCCGGTCGTCGGCAATTTCCCGCAGGAATTGTTTGCCCCTTCGACTATCGACAGGGACGGGGTAGCTATCCTGATCAATAATGAAAACAACGGGATCAAGACGAAGATCGAGGTCAGTCTGCCCGACTTTGATACGGCTGTGGAGGTATGGACCGTCACCCTCGAAAATACGCCCGCAAAAGAGCGTAACATCAAAGTCGTCCCTTACCTCGAATGGGTGCTGGACAAACCCGCCGACGATCGCGGGCACACCCAATACAGTCGCCTGTTCCCGGAAATGGAATATTCCGCGAGCGCAAACGCAATACTCACATGGCAGAAGAAGACCAGATCAATGGGCATCCTCGCCTCCGATATCGCGCCCGAGGGCCATCTGACTTCCAGAATGGATTTTATTGGCCGCGCCCAGAGCATCTGGTCGCCTCGCGTCCTCGAAACGCTTGCATTTACGCCCAGTTGCGATACCGAGGCATGTCCGACGTTCGACCCTATAGGCAGTTTGCTGATCGATCTTAGCTTAAAGCCGAACGAAACCAGAAAAGTTCGCCTGATGATCGGCTCGGCAGCGAACAGCCGCGATGCGATCGCCTTGATAGAGAACCATCTCAAGCCGCAAAGGTCAGAATCCGAACCTGCACCCGAAAAAGCCGACGGCGAGCCGAGGATCGGCCACGGCGAAGTGCTGCCCGAAACGCCCAAGCCCTATTCGTCATTTACGGACAATGGCGACAAACTGCTGGTTCGTACCCCATTTACGCCCCGGCCATACGATCACGCATTATCCAACGCTGCCGGTCACTACATCACGGTCACCAATCGCGGATTGCATACCAGCTCCAACGGCAATTCGCAGCAAAACCGCCTGACGCCCGATTGGCCTGACACCGTTACCCGGGAAGTGCCGTCCGAGGCATTTTATATTTATGACCTCGATGACGGCGATTGGTACAGCCCGACATATCACCCGCTCAACGATTCAGCCGCAAAATACGAAGCCCAATTCGGCGTTGACGGCTCAGCCGTATTTAAGATGACGCACAAAAAACTCAGCACGGAGTTGACCGTTTTTGTGCCGATAGACGAACCGGTGGGGGTGTACCTTTTAACGATCAAAAACCGCTCCCAAAAGGCATGTAAGCTCCGCCTGTCGCCATATTTCCAGATGGTCCTTTCGCTGCTTCCGGAGATGGCTGGGCCCTTGAAAGTAAGCTGTAACAGACCGCTCAATACCCTGTTCTTCAAGAATCCGCGTAACAGCACTTCCCCCGGCTCGGCATTTGTCTCGATTTCTGAGGATACCGAACATGTCGAGACCAGTCGCGGTCGATTCTTCGGGCAGGGCAGATCACTTTCGCATCCGGCAATGGTTGAGACCGGACGGCCCGATAGCGCATCATCGGATGACGACAGACCCATCGCAGCCCTTATGACGACGTTGGATATCCCCGCAAATGGCCGGCAGAGCATTGTCGTAACGCTCGGCCACACGAATAACAAAAAGCAGGCCGCTGATATCATCAAAAAATATCATAGTGTCGAAAATACGCGAGAGAGCCTGGAGCAAACCAGAAAATGGTGGTCCAGCCTGATGCAAACGACTCAGGTCGAAACAAATGACCCTGATTTTGACCGGTTGCAGAATTGGCTCAAATATCAGGCTGTTACCGAACGCATAATGGCGACGCGCGGTTTTTACCAGACCAGCGGCGCTTTCGGCTTCAGGGACCAGCTTCAGGATACGGTTAATCTGATCTGGGCCGATCCCGCTTTGGCACGCAAACAGATCATCCTTCACGCCTCGCATCAGTTCCCCGAAGGTGATGTCACTCACTGGTTCCACTGGCTCCCCGACGGCAGGACCGGCTTTGCGAATCGCTCGTGGGCCAGCGACAACCTTATCTGGCTGGTGTGGGGGGTTGCGGAATATGTGAGGATGACCGGCGATGAATCCATATTGGATGAAATGACGTCATATCTGCGGTCGGAATTGCCGCTGGATCCTCTGCCGAAAGGAAAGCATGGTTTTGCGACCTTTTATTTCCGCTCGACGCAGGAAGATTCGGTCTACGACCACTGCATCAAGTCTATCGATCTTGTTTTCGATAAGCGAATGGGAAGAAACGGCCTGCCGCTGATCCTGACGGGCGACTGGAATGACGGCCTCGACGAGATCGGCAGCGAGGGCAGAGGCGAAAGCGTTTGGCTGGGTTTCTTCCTGTATTACATTCTGGATAACATGCTTGACATTATCGCCAAGAGGGAAGGCGATTTGCGTCGGGATTATTACCTACGCAAAATGGATGAGCTTAAATCGGCCCTGGAAAAGACATGGCGCCACGACCGTTACCTGCGGGCGATCCACGATGACGGCACCGAGATCGGCATCAAGGGTAGCGGGATATGGGAAATTGACGCCCTTACCGCAGCCTGGGCTGTGATCTCCGGTATCAACCCGCAGCGGGGCCGAATCGTCTTTCAGACGGCGATAGATGAGCTTGAAAATGACGTGACAGTGCTGCTTGGTACCCCTCCTCTGCGCGAGGACACGACGCCATATCTTGGCAGAAGCAGCCATTACCCCGAAGGCGTAAGAGAAAACGGCATGTACTGTCACGGCGTTCAGTGGCTGATAAAGGCCGGGCGCATCCTGGCCGAGCGGTGCCATGCGCAGGATGAAACGGACAAAGCCGACGAGTATCGCCGGACCTGCTACCGTTTATGGCGAAAGATCACGCCGGTTGCACATGTTACACCTGACCAGATCGAAAATTACGGCGGCCAGCCCAATAAGCAGCCCGCGGATATGCTGACTACTTATGATAACGGCAGGATGATATGGAACGGATATACGGGTGCGGCTGCATGGCTCTTCCGCCAGGGAATCGAGGGTGTTATTGGTGCCGATCTGGTGGGCAATGAAGTTATCCTGCCGCCGGATATCGATGTCCCCAGGGGCAAATTGAAGATCGTATCTTTGCGCAGAAATATTGAAAACAGTCCGTTAAACAGGACTATCTGATATCAATCGAATTGAGGTGACAGAAAAGATGTTAACAAAGAAATTTGCCGCTCTATTTGTATTATTTGTACTGCTTACGCCGTGCCTGTGCGCGTTTGAGATAAATCCTCTCTTTAGCGACCACATGGTCCTGCAAAGAGAGAAGCCGATTCGCATCTACGGATCGGGCTTGCCCGGCGAAAGGCTGACCGCAACATTCAACGGACGCAAGGCGACTGCAACCGTAAATTCGGACCGCTCATGGCAAGTTGCCTTGCCGCCAATGCCGGCATCGTCCAGGCCCGGTACGATAGCGGTAACCGGCAATACAAAAAAAGTCGCGATCAAAGATGTCCTGGTCGGCGACGTATGGGTCTGTTCCGGGCAAAGCAATATGGGCTGGGCGCTCTGGCAGACTATTCCACTGCCTGACTCTTACCCCAAGGCCTCTCAATTGCGGCTGATTAAGAGCCAAACTCCCGTCGCTGCCGATACGCCTCAAAGCAGACTTGTCATCGATCCGGATTTCAACAATTCGTGGCAGCACGCGACAAAAGAATATGCCGATAAATTTTCGGCGGTTAGTTACTACTTCGGACTGAATGTCACCAAAGAACTCGATGTGCCGATCGGCCTTATACAGGTAACGTTGGGAGCGACGGGTGTGCAGTGCTGGATGCCGTCGGATGCGGTAAAAAGTC
The DNA here is from genome assembly GCA_030637065.1 of Planctomycetota bacterium. Taxonomy (GTDB): domain Bacteria; phylum Planctomycetota; class Phycisphaerae; order Sedimentisphaerales; family Anaerohalosphaeraceae; genus DAOVVQ01. Next base: position 10,017 of record DAOVVQ010000035.1, on the reverse strand, counting down.
ATCCCGGCTACGATGTGATCATGGCGAAATTCAAACGCGAAATGGACTGGGCAAAGAACAATGCCAAATCGCCGAACGTCATCAAACAGTATGAAGCCAAAAACCCATCTCACCTCTACAATGGAATGATGCACCCGGTCACGAGGTTTCCGATAAAGGGTATGATCTGGTATCAGGCGGAAAATAATGTTCAGATGTCCGATACTTATCGCACGCTTTTCCCATTAGCTATCCGGAGTTGGCGAAAGGTTTGGGGGCAGGGTGATTTCCCGTTCCTTTTTGTGCAATTGCCCGGTTTTTACGGCAAAACTCAGTGGCATCATGACAAAACGAAACATTGGCCCGACATGCGGCTGAGCCAGGAATATGCGCTCAAGCTCCCAAATACCGGCATGGCTGTGACGCTCGACAGCGGCCACTATACCGATATACATCCGAAGATCAAAAATACGGTCGGCCAGCGTCTTGCCCTTCATGCAATTGCCCTGGAAAAGGCCGGTGTGATCGCCGATGGCCCGATCGTCGATAAGATCGATAAGAAAGGCGACACCGCTTTTGTCACTTTCAAGTCGGTTGGCGATGGTCTCGAAACCAGGAAAGTCATACTCGGCCGCAGTGCCCAGAACCCGGCGGAAGATGACGATCCTTTTGTCGTCTCAGCCGGGAAACTCCAGGGCTTTGAAGTCAGCGGCCATGATGGGACCTTTCATCCTGCTAATGCCAAAATCGTCTCAGCCGACCGCATTGAGCTAAAGTCGGACAAAGTCGACGACATTGCGGACATTCGTTACGCTTTTGCGGCGTTTCCGTTGTGCAATTTGTACAACTCAGCCAGCCTGCCGGCGCGGCCATTTGCGACGCAGCAAACAGCCTTTGATTTTCCAAACGTAGGCACCCGCGACAAACATCTGCGTATGCTGCTTGAAAACTCGATGAGCTATATAGACCCTGCGCATGAGATGACCGAGCCTGTGTCCGGCTATCCGGTCGAAGGCTGGAACCATGACCCGGAGAAGGGGTTGTTCCTCAGGGCATTTACGCAGTTGACGGCTATCGGTGAATGGCTGGAGTTGATGGCTAACATCTCCGCCGGTTACGCGGACAATCCGTATCTGTCCAGAGAGCAGGCCCTGGCTCAGGCGTTGCATATCACAAAGAGCCTGATCGAGGACCAAAACAATCCAAAGGTCAGCGCAAAAGGCCTGTTGGTGAACTTTTTAGGGCTCGAAAACGGCAGGCGAATGGGTCCGATGGCCCGTGATATAGAAAAGGAGACTATTCTCGAAGAATTCGGCCAGAGCCGCGGCGAAGAGATTTGGGATGCACTGCTGGAAATAGAATGGCTCAAACCGCAGAGGCAGGGCCAGCTTGGGATCGTCCTGCGAAGCAGCGAGTATGGCACGGAATATTTTGAAGGGCCGCTCGAGCCTTTCAGCGACACGAAAACAAAGGAAAGGATAATGAACCTTCTCGACCGGCGGGTTGCACAGATAATCTTTGGCGATAATTCCAATCTTTCGGCCTGTGTCGGCAAAGCGATCGGGTGCTTTTTGTCTCCTTCGATCAAGGACAGGCCCGAAGTTGTGAAAATGAGAAGGCAACTGGAGAGCTTTCTGGAGGCACAAAGCCCGGGTTACGAGTATTTGTACGACGACGAGACGGATACGTTTATCTTCGGCTGGAACGCGACGGATGACAGCTTTTTCGGCTGGGACGCCGGCGGCGGCAGGTGGAACATCGGTCACATGAATTATTTTGTCAGTGAATTCCGCGCGCCGCTACTGTTCGTTGTTATGCGGTTTGGCCTGTCCGAAAATGCAATAAAAAATTCCGGCTTTAAGATCAAATCGTATGAGATGCAAGATGGAATGAGAAAATACGCACTTGCCCCTTGGTCGGGTTCCGCTTTTCAGGGGCTTGGTTTGAGTATGTTTATGCAGGAATTGAATAATCCGGCGTGGAAAACTATAATGCAAAATTTCGTCGATATCGAACTGGATTTTGCATACCGCCACAACCTTCCGGGCTTTCTTTCCGAATCTTATACCGGCATAGAGACGCAGTATACCGGCGACGTTGGGATCGGCGATATTGCCGTCACCGGCAAAGAGCGTATTATCGATGCCCCTTCGCTTTACACGCTCGGTGTTGCGTATAGCGTTGCGCCGGAAAAAATCGAAAAATTCCTCGCCGCCAACTGGCCCGTCATCGAAACATTATTAACGGATCACGGCCCGTGGGAAGGGTACAATACCACCCAAAAAGAGATTATCGAGTTTCAGACAACGGCACATACCCTTTCGCTCGTACTCGGAGCTTTACGAACCAGCCAGGAGAATATGGAGCGGTACCTGAATTATAAACAGCTCACGCCCGCACTGGCGAGACTCTACAAGCCCGGCCGGGCGATCAATATAATCCAGGCGTCAACCCGGATCGACGCCTGGACATCCGACGGCAGCGCCATTGAGGCTAAGATCGTAAACAGCACCTTCAAAATGACGGCACCAAACGGCATAAAGACCGGCGGGGCGAAATTTACTCTTGCCGGGTCAAACGGCGCCGATCTTTCAAACGGCCTGCTGACCATCACTTACAGCTCAAAAACGCCGATCGAAGAAGCTGTCATCAAATTTGTCAGGAAGCATAGCAGCTCGATCGTCCCTGCATCGATACCAAACGAGATATCTACGCGTTTTGAAAAGACGGATAAGGTAAAACGGATAAAAATCCCCCTGCCCGCAACACCGGGTCTGGATGGGATCGAGGCGATCGAGCTGAACATAGTGGATAACAGGACAAAAAAGCCGGTAGATTTGACATTACAACGATTTGAATTTATACCTTTCGATACGGCATTGAATTAAAAAGCGGATTCAACTTATAAGGAAACGGAAATGAGACAAAAATGTCAGATGTGCGGATTGCTGATCTTCGGATTGGCCGTCTTATTGGGCCCGGCGGTATCGGTTGCCTTGCCGGCGAAGAGCAGGCCGAATATCATTATTATCATGGCCGACGATCTCGGTTACGAGGGGCTAAGCTGCAACGGCAGTCTGGATTACAAAACGCCCCGGCTCGATGCCCTGGCGTCTAAGGGTATCCGGTTCGACCATTGCTATTCGCTTCCCATTTGCACGCCGAGTCGCGTTAAGCTCATGACCGGCTGTTACAGCTTCAGGAATTACGAGCGTTTTGGCCTGCTGCCGACTTCGGAGATCACCTTCGGCAGGCAGCTCCAGGATGCCGGGTACCTGACGGCGATGGTGGGCAAATGGCAATTAGGCGGCGACTGGCAAACGCCGACGAGTTTCGGATTCGACGAATATTGCCTGCAAAACGGGATCAGCCCGAAAGAAAAATTCGACCGTTCCACCCGGGGACCGAGCCGCTACTGGGGCTATCCGGTGATGGTGGCCAATGGCGAGCTTTACGAGAGCAAATATACCTACGGGCCGGACATGCTTAACGAGTATGCCGTAAATTTCATCAAGAAGAAAAAGGACAAGCCGTTCTTTCTTTACTATCCCATGCTGCTGACGCATTCGCCCTTCGAGCCGAGCCCCGATACGCCGGGCAAGGTTGGCAAGGACGGCAGGACATCAGAGGTTCGGTATTTTAAGGATATGGTGGAGTACACCGACCATCTCGTCGGCAATATTGTCGATGCACTGGAGCAAAGCGGCCAGCGGGAAAACACCCTGATCGTGTTTACCGGCGATAACGGGACGACCTACCCGGTCAAAGTGACCGCGGCCTGCGAGGATATGCGGCGCATGGTCGCTGCAAGCGGGCGTGTAGGCACGGTTGCCGAGGCCGGCGAGCCGAGCCCCAAGGCGGTGCAGAGCGGTATTGGCTATATCGAAGGCCCGCTCACCCGCACGACCTATGGCGATGTCCCCGGCGGCAAGGACCTGATGATCAACAACGGCACGCATGTCCCCCTGGTGGTCGATTGGCCAAAACACGCAGCCGCTTACGCAAAGTTCGGGAATGTCTCGGACGATCTCATCGATTTTTCCGACTTTTTTGCCACGGTCATCGAATTAGCTGGAGCGAAACTTCCCGCAGAACGCAGCGTCGACGGCATATCATTCGCCAGCCGCCTGCAGGGTAAAGGCGCCAGCGACCGGGAATATATCTTCTGCCATTATTGGGGATTTGGCCGCCGTGCGGACCAGGCACGAGACGCGATCCACGATGGCCAATGGAAGCTCTACAACGATGGCCGATTCTACAACATCGGCAAGGATCCCGGCGAGCAAAACCCGCTGAGCCTGAAAAAGGTGCCGGAAACCTCGATAAAAGCTCACAAACGTTTGATGAGGGCTTATGAGGACTTGCGCGGGATATCGATCCCGAATAATGCACCGTCTAAAATGTTCACCGGCCTGGAAAAAACCGACACAGCGGGAGTTACCCTTCAACAGCAGCTTGTTCATGCAAAGGACAGGGCGAAGAAAAGCGGGAAAAAGTTTAATCCGCAGCAAACCACCCGCTGGTTCAACGCCAAGGACTTGAACAAAGACGGCGTTCTGGATGAAAAGGAATTAAAGACCAAGGCCCCCGTGGGTTGGAACAATCAGTAACAAAAGGAGAGACATGAAAAAACAATTGTTGGTAATAGCTATTGCCCTGATCGCCTCGCTTGGGCTTGAGGCGCGGGGCAAGATGAACATTCTGGTCTTGACAGTAGACGATATGAACTGCGATTCGGTCGGGGTTTTCGGCTGTACCACGCCGGACACTACGCCGAATATGGACAGGTTCGCCGTCGACGGTCTGCGTTTTATGAACGCCCATGTCCATGCGACGAGTTGCATCCCCTCGCGCAATGCGGTGCAGACGGGTCGCTATCTTTTCAACAGCGGCATCGAAGGGTTCTACCAGCTACCGAAAGATCAGGTGACCTATAAGACCACGCCGGACATCCTGCGCGAGAATGGCTATTTCACGATGATCCGCGGCAAGTCCAGCCACTCGTCGCCGTACACACCCTATCCCGGCTGGGACATCAACTTTGACGATGAACTGAAAGAAAAGAGGATCAACATCCGCGACACCAAAACCTTCTATGAATACACCAAAAAGGGCATCAATGCTGCGAAGGCGGCGGGCAAGCCGTTCTATTTCTCGATGGATATCCATGATCCGCACACCGCGCTTTACAGCTTCTCAGCCAAGAAGGGAGAAATCTCTACCACGCTGAACCGGGAGGACATTGATAATCCTCCGAGCCGCATCTTCAGGCCGGGCGAGATCGCTATGCCGAAGTTTCTGCCGGATACGCCGCTGGCACGAAAAGAGGTTACGGCCTACTATAACAGTGTCCGTCGCGCGGATGATTCGTTCGGCAATGTGATCAAGGCGCTCAAGGACACCGGCGTCTACGACGATACGCTGATCGTCTTTTTCTCCGATCACGGGATGCCGTTCCCGTTCGCCAAGACGGCGATGTATTACCACAGCACGCACACGCCGCTGATGGTGCGGTGGCCGGGCGTGACAAAAGGCGGCGTAAGCGACAAAGACCATCTGATCGGAACCGTCGACATTCTTCCTACCCTGCTGGAGATTACCGGTATTGAGGAGCCCGATGGGCTCGATGGCCGTTCGTTTGCCTCGATCCTGAAAGGCGGCAGGCAGGATAATCGTGATTTTGTCTATGTGATGTACGAAGAAAACGTCGGCGGAAACCGCCAGCCGACCCGCGCGGTCCTGTCAAAGGACTACAGCTACATCTGCAACCTCTGGTCCGACGGCGTGCGCAGGTTTGCCACCGCCACCCGGGGTATGGCCACCACGATGGAGATGGAGCGGTTGGCCAGTGAAGGCGACAAATTCATGCAGCAACGGTCCGAGCTGTTTAGCTTCAACGTTCCGGAGCAGTTCTTCGACCTGAACAAAGATTCCGATGCCCTCAATAACTTAATCGACAACCCCGAATACAAGAAACTGATCGCGAAGTACCAGCGGCAGATGGTCAAGACGATGAAGGCGAGCAACGATCCGATGCTCGATATCTTCCAGAAGCGAAACGACAAGAAAGCGGTTGCCGATTATCTTGCCAAACTCGATGCCGCCTCCTATGATCGCAAAACCAAAGCCGAGTATTCCCGCAGCGGCAAGGCGAAAATAGCAAAGAAGAGCAAGCCGGCGAATGATCCGTCGAAGGATGCCAAGAAGGAGATGAAGAAGGATGCGAAGATGGATATAAAGACCGAAGGGAGCCGGACGCTGGCGGAACAACTCGAACATGCTAAAATGAGAGCAAAAAATCTCGGCAAAACCTTCGATCCGGAGCAATCGACCCGCTGGTTCAACGCCAAGGATACGAACAAAGACGGCCTGCTCGATGAACAGGAACAGAAGGCCAAAGCTCCCGTGGGTTGGAACGATAAATAGTCAGGAATGAATATTAACTCTTGTAAGTGAGATTTATGGCAAGGAGATTGAAATGAATCGTCGAGATTTTTGCAGGAACATGGCTGTCGGCTGCCTGGCGTCCGTGATCGCTACCTCGGATATAGCCGTTGCGAAGCGAAAAAAACGCCCGAAGAACGTGCTTTTGATCATCGTCGACGATCTTCGTCCCAACCTGGGCTGTTTTGGCGACCCGATCGCCATCACTCCGAATATCGACCGTCTGGCTGCGTCGGGAACGCGTTTTTCCCGCGCCTACTGCCAGTATCCCGTCTGCAATCCGTCACGTATCAGTTTCCTGACCGGAATGCGTCCCGATACGACCGGAGCCTACCGTAATGGCGACGTCTTTCACGATCTTTTCGCCGACACGCTGACGATAAACAGGTACGTCCAGCAATTCGGCTATGAGGCCGCCGGCTTTGGGAAGATCTACCATGCCTCCAACGGCGGCGAAAACGCCTGGACTCAGCCGTATTTGGATTCCGAATGGCTGGACTACGCCAACACGGAGAACCGGGCCAGGAAGGCGAAGTGGCACAACATGACCCTGCGCCAGGCGGGCTTGCCCTACGCCGAACATGAAGATGTCGCTGACAACGTCTACTGCGACGGCGCCACAGCCGATATCGCCGCCGATCGCCTTGAGAACTTCGCCGGGGGGGACAAACCCTTCCTCATGATCGTCGGTTTTCGTCATCCCCACCTGCCTTGGAACGCACCTAAGCGCTATTGGGACCTTTACAACGACAAGGACATCGAACCGGCAGCCAACGACTTTTTCCCCAAGGGTGCGCCCCAACCGGCACTCAAACCGAGGGGCGGCGAACTCTTCGGGTATGCAGGGCTCTCTACCACGCTGGAAGCGATGACGGACCGGGAAAAACGCGATGCCATCCGGTCCTACTATGCGTGTGTGAGCTACGCCGACGCCCAGGTGGGCAGGCTGCTCGATACGCTTCGGACGAACGGACTCGATGATAATACACTGGTCATGCTCTGGGGCGACCACGGCTACCATCTCGGCGAAAACCACGTCTGGGCCAAGGACGTCAACTGGGAACGCAACCATCACAGCCCGCTGATCATACGCGATCCGCAGCGTGGCAAAAGCGGCCAGCACAGCGACGCCCTCACCGAATTTGTCGATATCTTTCCGACCGTGTGCGATGCCCTGGACCTTCCGACGCCCAGCCAATGCGAGGGCAAGAGCCTGGCACCCCTGCTCGATGATCCCGACACCGCCTGGGACAAAATGGCCTTCAGTCAACTTCTGCGCGGCACGATCATGGGACGTTCCTTGCGAACCGACCGTTATCGCTTTACACTGTGGCAGGACGAGAGCGGCGCGTCGAAAGGCGTTGAACTTTACGACTATCACCGGGACCCCGAGGGCAACCTCAACCTCGCGGCGGACCCGGAGTACGCGGAATTGACGGAAAAGATGACCCGGCTCCATCGGAAACATTGGCCCAAACCCCGCCCGCGCGAGATGAACCGATAAAAAGGAGTAGAGGACCTGTTATGAACAGACGGGATTTTCTGAAAAACTGTGCTTCTGTTATGGCAGCGGGGACGTTGCTTTCAAATCGTTCGCTGAAAATAAAACGATCGGAACAGCCGAACATCGTTTTGATCTACGCCGATGACATGGGCTACGGCGATGTCGGCTATCACGGAATCGATAACATACATACCCCCAACATCGACAAACTGGCCGCGTCCGGAATGAGTTTCAGCCAGGGTTATGCGTCAGCGTCCGTTTGCGGGCCGTCGCGCTGCGGTTTGTTAACGGGAGTGTACCAGCAGCGATACGGCTGTGAGGCAAACCCGCCCGAAAGCGGCTATCCTGAAAGCGAAAAAGCCCAACTTGCCGGCCTTCCGACCACCCAGCCGATCCTTTCGGAGATGCTAAAGCCCGCCGGTTATCATTGCGGTATAATCGGCAAGTGGCACCTGGGGATGGGCGAGCCGATGCGGCCGTTAAACCGTGATTTCGATGAGTTCTACGGTTTCCTTAACGGCGCTCATTCTTACTATGAAAGCGATCTGACATTCGGAGAGCAGCACAATCGCTGGCCGATGTTCAGAAATGAGAAGATCGTCGAAATGAGTGGCTATCTTACCGATGTTTTCAGCGACGAGGCCGTGGATTTTATCGAGCGCAATAACGAAAAACCGTTCTTTCTGTACCTTGCCTACAACGCGGTCCACTCTCCGTGGGAGGTTCCGGATTCATACATCGACCGGCTCTCGCATATTTCCGGCGAATACCGGCGTTTGTTTGCCGCGATGGTCCTGGCAATGGACGACGGCATTGGACGGGTGATGCAGGCTCTCAAAGACGAAGGACTGTCAGACGACACTATCGTAATGTTCATCAGCGACAACGGCACCCCTTACGGACAGCAAAGAGTCGGCGACCCCGCTTCGCCCGAAGATTACATGTCCTCGACCGGGCCACTAAGCGGCTTTAAGGGGGACACCTACGAAGGCGGTGTCAGGGTTCCTTTCATTATCAACTGGCCGGGACAATTGCCGCCCGGTAAGAGTTACGATCTGCCGGTAAGCACGCTGGATATTACTCCGACAATAACTTCGTTCCTCGGCATCGATACACCGGACAATGGGTTTGGGTTCGACGGTATAGATCTGCTGCCGTATCTGACCGGCGAGAATAAGGCCCGTCCCCATGAGATACTGTACTGGCGTCGTAAGAATGATTATGCGATTCGCAAAGGTGACTGGAAATTAGCCTTCAACGACGGCAATCCGACCGGTAACAACCGGATCGAATTGTTCGACCTGGCAAACGATATCGGTGAAAGCGACGATGTGAGCCAAACGCACCCGGAAATTGTAAGTGAATTACAAGACCTTTTCGACGAATGGGACAGCCAGATGCCCGAATCTTCCTGACGGGGCAGGGCGAAAACTGTAAGCTAATTTGTGATGAGGGACAGAATGGACAGGCGTAAATTCTTAAAAACAGTTGGATGTGTGGCCGTGGCCGGTGCATTCGGTTCAAATGGGCAATTATCAGCCGTTTCCGCGAAGAAGAACAAACAGCCGAATATCGTTTTGATCTGTGCTGACGATATGGGCTTCGGTGATGTCGGCTATCACGGCTTTAAGGATATCCTGACGCCGAACATCGACCGCATCGCAACCGAGGGCGTGCAGTTTACGCAGGGCTATGTTTCGGCGTCGGTCTGCGGGCCATCGCGGGCGGGTTTGCTGACGGGCGTCTATCAGCAGCGGTTCGGATGCGGCGAAAATCCGAGTTCGACCGGCTGGCCTGACAATGTGAAATTTCCAATGGCTGGACTGCCGCGCAGCCAGCCAATGATGGCCGAGATGCTCAAAGAGCAGGGCTATACCTGCGGGATGGTGGGCAAGTGGCATCTCGGCGTTCATGAGTCATTGCGGCCGCATTCGCGCGGGTTCGACTTCTACTACGGCTTCCTCAACGGTTCGCACGACTATACGGAGTGGACGAATGAGTTCGAGCAAAATAAGAGCAGGTGGCCGATATTCCGCAATAATGACATGGAGCCGCCGCGGAAAGATATCTATCTGACCGACCTTTTCAGC
>DAOVVQ010000091.1 GCA_030637065.1 Planctomycetota bacterium | reverse complement strand
GTTTAATGGTCCTGGCTGATGGCAAGTGGGGCGACAAGACGATCCTTGCCGATAAGCAATATCTCAAAGAGGCGACCACGACATCGCAAAAACTCAATCCCTATTACGGTTACCTCTGGTGGCTAAACAGCAATGCAGATGATTCCAAACAAGCACCGCGTATCGACACCGCACCGAAAGACACGGTCTCTGCCAACGGCGCATTGAATCGCCGCTGCTTTGTCGTCCCCAGCCTGCAACTGGTCGTCACACGCTTAGGCGATCAACCGCTTGTTAGAAACAAAGGCTTTGACCGTCAGTTGTTTAAGCTGATCATGGAAGCATCGCCAGCCCGGTAGGGTGAGCCCTGGCCCACGCGGTCCCTGTGCTTTTAATATGCGTTTTTCTGCTGTGAGCAAAGGCGCGGCGTCCGGGCGGCTATTTTTCTTCTATTTTTGCCTTGGCCTTCTCTGCGTCGAGGAAGTTTTCGATGGCTTTTTGTCGGGACAGGCCATCGAGTTCCTTGACGATCACTTCGCGGACGTCTTTGATCGGGCAGGGGTTCGAGGCCTTCTTATCGAGCACCCTTGCGATGTGCAGGCCGAATTCCGTTTCGAAGACGCCGCTGAACTGGCCTACTTCCATATCGAAGACGATGTCCTCGAATCCCTGGACCATCTGGCCGCGGGCGAAATAGCCTAAGTCGCCGCCATTGTCGGCACAATCGGAGCCCTGGCCGGCCAACTCGGCAAAATCGGCGCCTTCTTTGAGTTTGGCGTGGAGTTCGTCCATTTCTTTCCGCATCTTTTCAGGGTCCGTATCGGGCGTGGGGTGCTTTACGATGTGTGCGGCCCGGACCATCTCGGGGACCATGAATCTCTCGGCGTTTTCCTCGTAGTAATTCTCGATGTCCTTATCTGACGGCTCCGTAACGTCCTTTGTGATCTTCCCGAAAAGTCGCTCCATGCGGAATTGCCGCGTGACATCCTCTTTGACCTGCTGCTCATTATCGAGGCTGATGCCGTTTTCCTGGAAGAATTTTTCTTTTCCGCCGCTCTGCTCCAGGAACTTCTGATAAAGCTCCTCGCCTGCCTCATCGGTCAGCAGTTCAGGGTCATTACCAGCCGCCTGCCGCAGCAGGACCGCCTCGACAACATTCTCACGCGACCATTCACCGAGCTGTTTTTCCCGCTCTTCGGGCTTTTGATCGGTAAAAACACGCTCGTAATCGGGTCTGAGTTTTTCGACTTCAGCTTCGATCTGCTTGGGATCGACCTTTTCATCATTCACATACAACGCCATAATATCTCCTTGATAGGCTTGGAATACAGGTTTTTCCGGCGGACGGAGCCAAAAACGGAATTTATGGATTCAACCACCGTTTTGCCGGGTTTCAGACAAGTCGACCATTCTACCACGATTCGCTTACGATTTCCACCCTGCAATCGGGAATTGCGGCCAGAAATTGTTTGCCGTAGTTTTTGCGGACGATCCGGCTGTCTAAGACTACGACGATGCCCGTGTCGGTCTTATTGCGGATGAGTCGGCCAAAACCCTGCTTAAACTTGATGATCGCGGTCGGCAACTGGTAGCTTACGAACGGATTTTCGCCCCTGCTGCGTATCTGTTCGATCCGGCCCTGCACCAGCGGGTGGTTCGGGACGGCGAACGGCAGCCGCAGGATGATCACATTGGAAAGCGACTCGCCGGGCACATCGACACCCTGCCAGAAGCTGTCGGTGCCGAAGAGCACGCTTGACTCGTCGCTCTTGAACTGCTCGAGCAGCGCCGAGCGGTCCACACCCGCCCCCTGGCACAAAAGCTCCATCGTATTTTCGGCCAGCCAGTCGCCGAGTATCTCAGCCATGTTCTTGAGCATCGAATAGCTGGTAAACAGCACGAAGGCCTTGCCGCCGGTCTTGAGCAGGTACTTTTTTATCGCCTCAGCGGCCTGCGCTTGAAAGTCAGCACTGTTGGGCTCGGGCAGATTCCCTTCGATGTACAGGGTCACCTGTTTGCGGTAATCGAACGGCGAGCCGAGTTTCAGGGCCTGGTATTCCTCCATCCCGATGCGGCTGGCGAAGAACGTAAAACCCGCCTTGTCGTCCTTGCCGCCGTCGCAGCTTAGTGTTGCGCTCGTGGTAATCACAGATTGAAAGTTATCGAACAGGCATCGTTTTATGTCCGGCCCGACGTCCAATGGTGCGCTGCGAAGCGAGGTTTTCGCCCTTCTCGACCGGCCAGCCTCGACCCAGTAGACATGGGCCGCGTCCGGCTGGGTGAGCATATTGCGGATATCCGTCTCTAATGCCCGGCAGCGGTCGATGTAGCGGCTAAACTCAAATGTATCGTCATCGTCCTGGGCCTCTTTCGCCAGTGCCGCCAGCCCGAGGCGAAGATCCTTAATGGGCCCGGTGATGTTGTCATCGACGAACGCCGGATGGCACTTGCCGTTGGTTTCGTTCTTTGCATGTTCGTACCAGGCCTGGACCTGAACGAAGAAAATCTTCACCGCGTCGCGGCATTGGTTGACCAGGTCCCGCGCATCCTGGCTGTCGCCATAAGCAAGCAGCCCTTTGCGGGTGCGGGGATTGTAAAGCCGGTTGAGCATATAGCTGAAAGTAAAATTGCTGATGTTAATGCCGAAGTGGCCCTCGGCGACATGCTCGACATTATGTGCCTCGTCGATGACCACAAAGTTGTAATCCGGCAAAATGCCCGTGTGCTGCTCCTTGAGGACCAGATCGCTGAACAGCAGGGCGTGGTTGGCGACGATAATGTCAGCGGTTTCGAGTTTCCTTCGCGATCGCCAGTAGAAGCATTCGCGAAAATGCGGACATTTCCTCCCGCGGCAGTTGCCGTGCTCGCTTGCCACAGCATCCCACACCGCAGGCGACGGCACAAAGGGCAGGTCGCTCAGCGAGCCGTCCTCGGTCTTGCCGGCCCAAATATTCAGCCGGATCACCTCATCGGCGGCGTCATCGAAGAGGTTCTTCTGTTTTCGCATGGCATATTCGAGCCTTCGCCGGCAGACGTAATTGCCCCGGCCCTTGGCGAGGCAGGCGGTGAACTGACCGGGAATAATGCCGGCTAAGAAAGGGATGTCCTTATTGATAAGTTGTTCCTGCAGGGTGATGGTATACGTGCTGATCAGGACCCTGCCCTTCTTTTGCCGGGCCAGTTCGATAGCGTTTACCAGATATGCAAAGCTCTTGCCAACCCCCGTCCCGGCCTCGACAGCCAGGTGACAGCCGTCGCGAAATGCCTGCTGGACGGCGCTGGCCATTTCGATCTGCTCGTCTCTGACCTCGAAGGGAGCGTAGGCCTGGGCGATGAGTCCGCCTTCGCCTAAGATGCTTTCGACGTCGACGCTGCCGTGTTCGCTGTCATCGATATCGCCGTTGTCGTGTTCGGTAAAGGAGATCAAGGCAGGCCCTTATCTGTTTGTTGCGGCGTTAATTACATCGGCCAATGCGGCAACGGCGGGGTCATCGGGCAGCTTTTCGGTGGCGACAACTATGATCTGCTTAGCGGCGTAGGCCTTGTCTGTGTGCTGAAAGACGTAGGCTAAGATAAACGCAAGCTCGCCAGAATCGGTCTGTTTCTGCCAGGTAATGATCTCAATGACCCTGTTTTCGATGAGGTCCTTGTCGCCAATGATCTCTACGAGGTCGACCTTGAGTTTGGCGTATTCGGGGTCGAGAGTAAACGCTCTGGCCAGGTAGTAGGCGCTGCTCATATATTCGCCGGCGGCGAAAAGTGCATGAGCCCTGCCGATGAAGGGTATAGGGTGCCTGCTGTCCCAGATGCCCGCGAGGATGTAGGTGTCCGCGGCCTGGTAGTATTTGCCCTCCTTCATAAACGCGTCGGCGGCCTTTATATACTCGCTAAACCTTGCGGCGGCCAGGCTCTTGAAGTTTTTGTGGTCGCCAAGGATCTTCCGGGCCAAAACGTGGTCCGGCTCGGGAAGGTCCTCGGGGCCGGGCAGATCGAGTTTGTATCCGGTATCTTCCGGGTCGTCCGCCTTGGACAGTTTGGAGATCAAGGCCTTGATGCCGCTGACTGGTTTTGGTTGTTCGCCGTCGGTTTTAGTGTCCGGTTTTGCCGGGTCGGGCTCGTCATCGGTTTGCAGTTCGTCGAAGAGGTCGAAATCGAGGAAATCCGGCTGGGCTTGTTCAGCCAGTTTTTTTGCAGCGGCTTCTTTAAGCGACTCGGGAGTTTCCGGCAGCGGCGGCTGCATCGTTTTATCGAAAAGCCTCTTGGATTCCTGAGCCAATTCCTGCGGAGTCAGTTCCCGGGTCAATTCCTGCGGAGTCAGTTGGTCAGAGAGATAATCCGAGATGTTGGTTTTTTCATCAGGCAGTTGTCCGGGCAGGCGAAACTCCTCAGGCAGATTTTCGATGTCAATCTGGTCGTTGATCCGCTTTTCGAGTTCCGGCAGGTCAAGCGACCACGGACGTTGCTTTCGGTATACCGGCTCGAGAGGCGGCGGGGGGGTTGCCGGTGTAAATTTGCCCGAGCCTCCGGGAAAGGTGACCTTCGGCGATGTAAGTCCGGAGTTAGTGCCGCGAGTGAGACTTGTAACGGTCGATGACGGCAGATAGTAGGGCTGCTGGACGCCGGGGCTGCTGTCTAAATAAGGCTGGCCGGCGGATCGGCGGATGAAAGAGTTTTGCGAACTCGAGCCAAGATTCAGCGGCCCGTAATTAAAGTCCGTCGTCGAGCCGTAGGGCACGATGCCCCTGAAGTGCCTGCCGCCCGTTACGTTACCGGTGACCAGCAGGTTGCCGTCGATCCCATATTGGCTCAGTGCATTGAGCACGACGCCGGTGCCGTCGACACTGGGCGGTGCGATTGGGGAACCTATTGGCGAACTCACCGGCGTCGTCAGAGATGCGCCGGAAGGTGTCGTCAGAGGCCGTGCGCCGGGCGAAGTGTAGAGACCGGCCGCGGCTAAGCACGTTGTGCCCGCTGTCAGCACTGCCATTACAAAAATGTTTATGCGATTTCCCATAACCTTATCCTGACTGTTTGCCCTCGCTCTTGTTCGTTCCGCCAGTCTGCTTTTTCATTTTGCAGCGGTCTCATCCTTCATCTGATACTTGGGCGTCCCAGCCCAGTTTAGTTTCCCGGCGAGCGTGTCCCACTGTGTCCGCATCGGGTTATTGACGACGAGGAACGAACCGTGATGTCTGTATACCTTTACGATATCATTTTCACCGAGTTTATGCGATACCTGCCCGTCCAGCGTGACGCACGTCCCTTCGTTTATCCGCACGGGCTTAACGTCAATTGTTCGGTCAGCGCTGATCACGATCGGTCGAAAGCTCAGGGAGTGCGGGCAGATCGGCGTAATAACCATCGCGGACAGATTCGCCGCAAGGATAGGCCCGCCGGCGGACAGATTGTACGCGGTCGACCCGGTCGGCGTCGAGATGATCACACCGTCGCCGACACAGCCGGCAACCGGCTGGTCCTGAACGGTCATCTTCAGCTCGATCATGTTCTGAGGCGTCCCCGCTGCTATGACGACATCGTTTATCGCCGTCGAACTGAACGTCTCTACGCCGTCGGTTTCAACGCTGCAGTGAAGGATCATTCGCTTTTCAATGAGCACTTTCCCGGTAACAATACGCTCGAAAAGCTCCAGTAGTTCATCGGGACCAAATTCCGCGAGAAAACCAAGTTTGCCGACATTTACACCGATCACCGGCACATCGGTCTCACTAAGGTCCCTCGCCGCCGAGAGTATCGTCCCATCTCCACCGAATACGACGGCAAAATCCGCCTTTTTCAGCACGTCGAGCGGGCAGCTCTGCATGAAACAACTCGCCAGAACCTCCGCCTTGTCAGCGGCAAAGCCGACAAAATCCTCCACAGCCTCCGCAACGCGGCGACGATTCGGGTCACTAAAAATTATAAGCCTCGGCTTTGCCATTGTCTTTCGGTCACCTACAGCTTTATTATCGGCTCGATACCAATTATTTTTAACTTTTTTATAACATTTCAGCCAAATATCACATACATTTTACCATTTCCACGAAGCCGCATGGATGAGTAACTATGAAACCTTAAACTGCATCCCAAGTCGTCTAACCATCTCAAAGTCGTCAATCCATTCGATTCCCATTGCCTCGCATACATTTGGTATTTTTATTCGCTTGGTTTGATTGGTTTCAAACTGCTCCTTTGTTACAATCACAGCATCCATTGCCATTGCGTGAGCAATCACCCAGGGGTCAGCTATAGACCTTTGTTTTGTGCTGTCAACTAATCTGCGATGTTTAGGGTCTCGGAAAACCTGCTCAAGGCACTCCTGAACTTTATCATCAATCTTTCTGAAAAAATACGCTCTCCCACGCAACCATTCTTTTAAGGCATCGTCTATCTTGTCTATTTCCCGTTTTACTTCCTCGGTAGCGAATACAACTTCCGCCTTGGCAAGGTCATCCAGTTTTCTCCAGTAGTCTCCAAAGAAATCCTTGTGGTAGTATTTATTCCACGCTTCAATAAAAACATTGGCATCCAGACAATAAATCATATGCCACCGCCTGCTGTTGCAAATGGAACGTGCAGGGCATTGGCAACCTTCACTAAATTATTAAGTTTCATCCCAAGCAGATTAGATGTATCACGCCCCGACAACTGGCCGCTCTGATACGCACTAATCACGAGTTTACTATAAGAGTAGCCGTTATTCATCGCCTTTATAACACCATACCCCGGACCACTGTCCTTTTGTTTCTGTTGCTCCTTCTCCTGTTTTTTATTAGCCTTCCATTCCTGCACATACTTTTTCGCCAATTCACTGTATTTTCTGCTGGTTATCTTTCCCCAGTCAAGCAGCCTTCGAGCAATCACTTCCCGGCTAACATTAAAATGTCTTGCACTTGATTCGATACCTTTATCAATAGGCGTACCTGCATGCTGTTTTTGCCAAAGTTGCCTGAAATATGTTTGGGGAACAAGTATTTCACCGGTCACAGCATTGCAGAACATCTCTATGCGGTCCGAATCGGTAGTGATTCTCCTTGCGGCTATAAGATTGGAAACACCGGGAGCATTGAGCCATAAATGCACAAGTTCATGAACAAGCGTAAATATCTGTCCCGACTTTGTGTCCTGTGCATTTAAGAATATGAACGGCGCATAGTCATCGGCCAAAGCAAAACCCCTTGCCTCAACAACATTTATCTGCTCATAAGTATATGTGCCGCCTCGAAAAACAAATACACCCAGATGTTCGACTTTGCTCATCCAAAGACGTAAAGCCTCGCCTGGTCCACTACACCTCTTCACTTCGTCAATTGAGACGTCTAATTCAGACCGTATTACTTTTGCAAGTTTTAACGGACTATCAGACAATTTAGCAGAACCGACAAAGTCCACAGGGGACATTTCTTCAAGCCTCAAATAATCTCTAAGCCACTGCTGTCTGTCCTGAGTTTGTCGTATCAGAAAGTGCAAGTGGGGGCTGTACTGCCGAGGGTAATCTGAGGGCAGTCTCCTGAAATCGCGAAGAGTTTGAAAGTCTTCCGGCGGTTCCGGCAAGAAGAACACTGCAAGGGGACGTTTATATACTTCGGAGGCTTTGCGCGCCTGAGGAATGGTCGGTTTTAAATCCCCTTCTTCCCATGCCGCTATTTCATCGGCAGACCGCTCAATCTTGCTTGCAGCCTCCTCAACACTGTATCCGCAAGACTCACGTGCCCACTTAATCACTTCAGGTGTTATGTTTGCTTTAGCCCTTGGCATTTGTCATCTCATTTAACTTGGTACTGTTCTATAAATTGAAGCCGCCCAAAACTCTGTGGCTATTATTTTGTTTTTTATTTTTGATTTGTGGTTTTGCATTTTGATTTTTTAACCTTACCTCACGGGCAGATTTCTGACGGTCTCTACTATTTTTGCTGCGCTTATCCCGATTTCGCTCAGTTGGGCGTCTCGCGGGGCCCTTTCGATGAATTTATCCGGACCACCGAGTATTATTATCTGTCCGCGGTCGGTCTTTTCGGATGCGGTTTGCCCTTCGGCAGCCCTTATCGCAGCCTGTTCGAGTACGGCTGAGCCGAAACCGCAGGCAAGGCTGTGGTCCTCTATGGTTATTATAGTCTTATTATCGTCAAGCAGGGCGAGTATCTCCCCGTCGACGGGTTTGGCAAATCGTGCGTTAATTACGCCGACATCGATACCCATCTCAGCTAATTTGTCAGCGGCCTTGACCGCCTCGGTAAGCATCGACCCGAGCGCGACGAGAACGACGTTGCCTTCGCTTTGCCTGACGGTCACGCTCTTGCCCGACTCGAAAGGAACCTTGCAGACTTTCTCTTCGATGTCGCCGTTTGGCACGGTGTCCTTGGGGTAGCGAATCGCCACGGGGCCGTCGCTTGACAGGGCAAACGCAAGTGCCGCCTTTACCTCCGACTCGCAGCAGGGGGCTGTGATGACAAGGTTCGGCATCCCCCGCAGAAAACCGATGTCCATCAGGCCGTGGTGAGTCGGGCCGTCGCTGCCGACCAGACCGGCACGGTCAATGCAGAATATCACGGGAAGATTCTGCAGGCAAACCTCCTGGAAGATCTGGTCATAGCCCCTCTGCAGGAAAGTCGAATATATGCAGACCACCGGCTTTTGTCCCTGTTTGGCCATCCCAGCGGCAATATCGACCGCCACGCTTTCGGCGATACCCACATCATAGCATCGCTCGGGAAAACGCTCGCGAAATTCCGTCAGCCCCGTTCCGCCCGGCATCGCAGCGGTAAGGGCAATGATGCGATCATCGGCCTCCGCTGCCTCGACCAGGGCATCGGAAAAGGCCTGCGTAAAGGTTCGCCCTCCCTTGGTAACGCTTGTCTCGTCGCCGTTTATCTTAAACGGGCCGGTGGAATGAAACCGCTGCGGATCGTCGCCCGCCGGCGTGAAACCCTTGCCTTTTTTCGTATAAACATGCAGGATCGCAGGATGGCCGAACTCACTTACCGCCCGAAAAAGACTGATCAGCGAAGCAATGTCGTGACCGTCGACGGGACCAAAATAAGGAATGTTCAGGCTCTCGAACAGCCGGCTCCGCGTAATGGCCATTCGCAGCGTCTTCTTGAAATTCTCGAGCGCATCTTCCATACGCTTGCCGATCAGCGGCAGATGCTCGATGATATTGCTCGTCGTGCGGCGAATATCCTCGTAAGTATGGCTGAGCCTGACCTTCGACAGAAAACGAGCGATCGCACCCTGCGTAACGTCGATAGCCATCGAGTTGTCGTTGAGTATTATCAGAAGCTGCCTCTTGGCGAGCCCTAAGTTATTGAGGGCCTCGAACGAAAGGCCGTTGACGATACTGGCATCGCCGACCAGCGCGACGATCTTTTCGTCAGTGCCGCTCTGTTGCGAACCTAAGGCCATACCCAGAGCCGTCGCTATCGACGTACCGGCATGGCCAACGGAAAACACATCGTATTCGCTCTCCGCCGGGTTGGGAAAACCGCTTATACCCTCG
This sequence comes from Planctomycetota bacterium, assembly GCA_030637065.1. Taxonomy (GTDB): domain Bacteria; phylum Planctomycetota; class Phycisphaerae; order Sedimentisphaerales; family Anaerohalosphaeraceae; genus DAOVVQ01. Next base: position 2,830 of record DAOVVQ010000091.1, on the reverse strand, counting down.
CGCTGCCGCAGCCCGGCGAACTGCTCTTTTCTGCCGGTGAGTATCTTATGCGCATAGCATTGATGGCCAACGTCCCATAGCAGGCGGTCCTTTTTGAAGTTGAACACGTAGTGCATGGCGATGGTCAGTTCCACAATGCCCAGATTGCTGGCGAGGTGGCCGCCCGTCTGGCTGACCGAATGCGTAATATGCTCGCGCACCTCTTCAGCCAACAGTTGCAGCTCCTCGACCGACAACAGATGCAAATCCTTCGGTCCGTTTATTTTATCAAGTAGTTCACCCATGATCATGCGGAGAAAATCCGCTGCTCCTTGCTAAATGCCAATTGAAAGCGTTCTGGACGGTACCAAACCGAATCCCTTTATTTCGATACGATCGCCGTAAACATCGACAACCGCGTACGCGTTCTCGGCGTCCTCGGTTACCATACCCTCAATTGTTACATAATAAATCCCGTTTTGTTCGTTATATCCGCCCGGATGCCGGTGCCCGTTCATATACGCGACCGTGCATTCGTGCGACTCAAGAACCGCGATAACCTCGTCGCTGTTCCACAGATCATACTTATCCCCAGCCGGCGTAAGAGGCAGATGGCCAAATACAACCGCCTTCTGTTTCCTTTCGTCCGCATCGCCGAGGATGCCATTTAGCCACTCGATCTGGCTGGCGCCCATCGCCCCATTATACTCCAGAGCGTTGGCGGCGTCATCCTTGATCAGGGCATCTAAAATCTCTCTGCCGCGGCGGTAATTCTCGCTCGTCTCGCCCCAGCCGCCGCCAATCGCTAACTCGACCTCATCGAGCACCACGAACCGCCAGTTGTCCCTCTCAAAATCGTAATATGCCCGTTCCATACCGAGCTTTGCCAGCATTGTCTTCCTGTCAAACGAAAAAAAATCATGGTTGCCCAACACGTGGCAACTGTCGGCCTTTAGCCGGCCAAATATCTCCAACACCCTGGCAAGCTCCGCCTCAGCCGCCTCGGCATCCTCATTGCCGTTAACAAAATCGCCCAACTGTATCACAAACTCAAGGTCCCGCGTGTTAAACTCCGCCACGCAATCGGCGAGCTTCGCGATCGAGCCTCTCATGTCCATCCCGTCCCGGCAGTCCGACTCGGCATACTGAACATCCGCTAAAACACCAAACGAAAAACTCTTCCGCATCGCACCGCCTTGTCTCTATCGCGTCCGGTCCAATAGCGCGGCAGCCAGACCCCTTAGCGGATCGGCCTTCTTGCCGAATATATACAGTGCCAGCATCGCCTTATCGGTCATCTCTACCGCGATTGACCGTGATTCGTCGAGACCTACCACTGCTGGATACGTCACCTTGCCCTGAACGGCATCCTTGCCGGCGGTCTTGCCCAATTGCTCGGTCGTCCCGGAAACATCGAGAATATCGTCGGCTATCTGGAAGACCAGCCCCAGCTTTAATCCGAACTGGAGCAGGTGCTCGATCTCGTCATCGTTAGCGCCGCCCGCGACAGCGCCCATTGCCGCTGCACCGGCAAACATCTTCGCAGTCTTGTTCATGTGGATTTGCTTGAGCACGCCAAGCGTCGCCTCCGTGTTCTCGCTGGCAAGGTCCGCCATTTGCCCGGCGATCATACCCTCGGGCCCTGCGACCTTGGCCAGCGTCTTTATAAGCCGAACAGCCACAGCCGGATCCTCAACGTGCGCGGCTAAGACCTCGAATGCCAGCGTCAGCAGCGCATCGCCGGTAAGGATCGCCGTCGGTTCGTCGAAGGCCTTGTGGCATGTCGGCTGGCCCCGGCGGGTGTCGTCATCGTCCATCGCCGGCAAGTCATCGTGAACAAGCGAATAAGTGTGGACCATCTCGATCGCCGCCGCCGCCGTCTTCGCAGCCGGCTTGATCTCACCGGCCACCATCTCGCAGGACCAAAGCACGATCGCCGCCCGAACTCGCTTGCCGGGGGCGTCGAGAGTGTACTTGATGGCCTTTCGCAGATGCGGCAGGATCTCGGTCCGGCTGTCGACAAGCTCGCCAAGGGTCTCGTTGATGACCGCAGCCTTTTCAACAAGCCCAGCGGCGAAGTCAGCCCCAGAGGCAGTATCAGTTTCAGTTGGTATCTCGTCAGTCATTGGCCACTTTCCAGTCCAGTTTGGCTTATTTGCACGACTTGTGATATTATAGTCGTTTTACCGCCCAGGGACAGCAATAAATATGTGTTGCCAGCAAAAACGGGGACTGGTACGTTCTGACGAAAGGCAGGTTGTACCTGTACCCGCTTTTGCCGATTCGCAAGAGCAATAATTCGAGGATTATACCGGGATGCAGGCTAAGAGGACATTGATTTTAGGCGTTACCGGCTCCGGCAAGGGGGCTCTTGGCTTCGAGCTTGCCCGCCGGATGGGCGGTGAGATCATCAGCGTTGACAGTATGAAGGTCTATCGCCGGATGGATATCGGCACTGCCAAGCCGTCCGCCCAGCGACGGCAGCAAGTCCCGCACCACCTTATTGACGTCGCTGAGCCGAGCGAGTCCTTCAGTGTGGACCGCTTCCTCGCCCTCACTGAGACAGCGGCAGGGCGGATCGAGGCCGCTGGCCGCCCCGTTATCGCCGTCGGAGGCACTGCAATGTACATAAAAGCGATGCTGTATGGCCTGTTCGAGGGCCCAGCCGCGGATATGCAGATCCGTGAGCGCCTCAAGCAGGAAATCGAAGCTGACGGTAGCAAAAACCTGCATTCCAGGCTCGCCAAGGCCGATCCGCAGGCCGCTGAGCGGATCCATCCCAACGAGCAGCGCAGGATCATCCGGGCCCTGGAGGTCTTTGAGCTTACCGGAAAGCCGATCAGTTCGCTCC
>DAOVVQ010000137.1 GCA_030637065.1 Planctomycetota bacterium | reverse complement strand
GAGGACAAAATTGTGAACCGCTATCCGCACTGCTGGCGAAGCAAGGCTCCCGTGATATTTCGGGCGACTGAGCAGTGGTTCATTGGTGTTGACAAGGAGCTGCGCGGCATAGGAAAGAGTATGCGTAATCTGGCCCTGGAACGAATTCGGGAAGTGCGTTGGATACCGGCGTGGGGCGAGAATCGTATTGCTGGCATGTTAGAGTCTCGGCCCGACTGGTGCATCAGCCGTCAGCGGAGTTGGGGTTTGCCAATTCCGGCGTTCGTTAATTCGCGCGGTGAGGCTCTATTGACGAAAGAATCGGTTCTTGCGGTGGCCGAGCACATCGGCCAGAAGGGGTCGGACAGTTGGTTTACGGATACTCCGAAGGATATCCTTGGCGAGGGTTTTTCGCTTCCTGACGGTTTTTCGTGGGACGATCTCGAGAAGGAAGAGAATATTTTCGATGTGTGGTTCGAGTCTGGTTGCAGTTGGTACAGCGTTGCGCACAGGGCCGGCTGGGACGTTCCGGTCGATCTTTATCTCGAGGGCTCCGACCAGCATCGCGGGTGGTTCCAGTTGTCGCTTTTGCCGGCACTGGGCGCTACGGGCAAGGCTCCTTTCAAGGCGGTCCTGACGCACGGCTTTACGGTCGATGAAAAGGGTATGAAGCAGTCCAAGTCGCTGGGCAATTATGTCAGTGCGATCGAGGAGATCGAGAAGTACGGGTCGGATATTCTGCGTCTTTGGGTTGCCAGCGTGAACTATCAGGAGGATATGCGGTGCAGCGACGAGCTGATCGGTCGTTTGCAGGACGCTTATCGGAAGATCCGCAACACGCTTCGTTACCTGTTGGGTAACACGGACGATTTTGATCCCGGTTCGATGGCAGTCGCTTATGAGGACATGTCGGCGATCGACCAGTGGGCGGTCAGTCAGTATCAAAAGCTGATCGCCAGGGTGACGAATGGCTATGACAATTTTGCGTTTCACCGGGTCTATACTCTGATCTACAACTTCTGTACGGTCGAGATGAGCAGTATTTATATGGATGTGCTCAAGGACCGGCTTTATTGCGACGGTGCTGCCAGCCAGTCGCGGCGGAGCGCTCAGACGGCGATGAATTTGATATTAGACGGTCTGGTTCGGATGCTGGCTCCGGTTCTTGTTCATACATGCGAGGAGGCGTGGGGGGCGATCAAACATAAGAGCGAAGATGTCGACAGTGTGCATCTGGCGTCGATGCCGAAGATCGATAAGGCGATAGACTACAAGGCCGAGCAGGACAAGTGGGACAAGATCATGGATCTTCGCGACCGGATAATGGTGGTTCTCGAAGAGAAGCGTCAACAGCAGGAGATACGAAGCAACCAGGAGGCGAGCGTCGATGTTGTAACGGACGATCGGGAGCTGGTTGAGCTTATCGACAAACTGGGCAACGGGCAGTTTGCGGCACTTTGTATTGTCAGCGAGGTGAAGGTTCAGGAAGGTCCCGAGGTTAAGGTCACAGCGGCCAAGAGCGATTATTCCAAGTGCGATCGGTGCTGGAATTACTGGCCGAGTGTCGGCGATGATGATGAGCATCCGGACCTGTGCAGTCGGTGCAGTGAGGTATTAGGGGATCTGTAGGGTCGCGGCCTTAGCGGGGTTATTCGGTTTTGGGGCCGGTTAAGTGTCGGTGCGGGTGTTTTTTTCTGTACCATATTACCAGGTGCAGTGTGGCGGCGTATGCGGCTGAGGCGGCTATTGCCCCGATGACGAGTCCTCCGATGAACATTTCGAGTCCTGCCTGGGCGAGGAACTGCCCGATCTGTTGCCAGAACTGTGAAGTGTGGAAGTTTCTAACGACATATCCCGGCGAGAGCGTCTGGTGGATCAGTTCGGCGGCCTGGTATGAATTGGCCGAAACGGGCGCTTTCAACAGGCTGAGTATCGCTCTTCCGAGTAGGTAGTTGGGGTAGTATATCAGGGCGAATGTCAGCGGGTTACTGAACCAGACGGATGTGATGGCGACGAATCTGTTTACCTTTATGAAGCAGGTAATCGCTATCATGAGTAAGATGTGCAGTCCCACGATGGGCATGTATGCGACGAAGATTCCCAGTGCGACCGCCAATGCGATCCTGTGCGGCGAGTCGTCTATGTGGAGTATGCGGAACTTGATAAAATTCTTTGCCGGGCGGAGCATGGATGAGATTTTATTTTTGTCGGTCATGGCGGCTGTCTGATTATGGGTGGTCGTTTTTTTCCGCGACGGACCGGCCAAGGTGAAATTCGACTGCACGAAAGACCTGGTCTACGGTTACTTTTTGTATTTCGTATGCGGGGTTCGTACTTTTGATCTGGCGTCCCCGTTTGTCAGGCTCGACAGCGGCGACGCTGTGTTTTTTGTTGTACGGTTTTATTCGTGCCGGATTGGTAGGTCCGAATATCATGACGGTCGGTCTGTCCAGTGCGCTGGCGATGTGGCCCGGTCCGGTGTCGTTGCTTATGACGACTTTGGCTTTGCTTAAAAGGGCGGTCAGTTGGGTGATATCGGTCAGTCCGGCAAGGTTGGTAATTTCGACGGAGGCGATATCGTTGATCGCACGGACGGCGTTGCTTTCGGCGGCGGTTCCGATTGCTACGATCTGCACGCCAAAGTTTGCAGCCATCCTGTCGGCAAGCTCGGCGAAGTGTTTTTCAGGCCAGCATTTGTCTGCGTGGGCCGAGCCTGTGACTATGACGGCATAGGCGTCTATGTTGACATTTTTTTTGTGCAGAAGTTCCGCCACCTCTTCGAGAGCCTTTTTGTTTGGTTTGAGGTTGTAGGCGACAGAGTCGGTGTTGGCGCCGGCGGCAGCGACGATTTTCCGGTAATAGTCTATGACATGAACGGGGTCGTCGTCCTGTTCGATCTTGTGGGTGTAGAAGACGGTTGCGAATTCTCTTGCGGTTGCCATTCCGAATCTTTTTTTGCATCCTGTAAACCATGCGAACAGTGCGGTTCTGAAAAGTCCCTGGAGGTCGATGACGGTATCGAAGCGGTGTTTGCGCAGAGTGTTTACGAAACGGACCAGTTCGGCGAAAGCGCGGGGGCTTAGCCACCATTTTCCGAGTAATTTTCGGTCGAAGTATATTATTTCGTCCAGGCCTTCGACGTCTTCGAGCAGCAGTGCAAACCCGGTTCTGACGAGCCATGCGATCTTTGCGTCGGGAAAGGTTTTTCGCATGGCTGCCATTGCCGGCAGCGCCAGGGCGATATCGCCAAGTGCGGAAGGTTTTATGATGAGTATTCGTTCTGGCATATTTTATTCTCTTATCGTTCGGGTTTTTCGTCACTGTCAACGGCTGCGTTTGCCATTGTGGTCAGTCTGGTCGCGATGGCCTGGCGGCGTATCCGGCGAAACATCCCGCCGGTCCGGCTGCCGTTTAGTCCGGTCAGGGTACAGTAATTTTTCAGCGTTCGCAAGTAGTCGGTTGCGTAAATATTGGGGTGCCAGATGACGGTGGCGGCAAGTTTTGCAAGCGGCCTGAGCCTTTGCGATCGCGACGAAGCGAGGCGGTAGTGTTTTATGCCGTCAAGGTCGACGAGGGTAATTTTCAATTCGTCAGCGGGATTTTCCCGGACGAGGAAATTTTGAGCCTTTGCGTCGCGATGCCAGAGGCGGTTATTGTGCAGATCGGCGAGGATTTGCGCGAGTTGTCGGGCGAGGTTTTTTTTCAATTGCAGGCTGTCTGCTCCGGGTGACAATGTGTTATCGCGGAGGAACCAGTACAGGTCGCGGGATTTTGGCAGATAGCGGGTTATGAAGATGCTTTCGGTGGTGAAGAAGCGGTACATTTTTTTCTCGATCGCGGCGATCGGTGCGACGACGGGTATGTTGCATCGTTTAAGTTTCAGGGCGGTGCGGAAGTTGCGAATCGCCGTTGAAGGCATCAGTGAGCGGATGAGGTTTGTGAAGGTCAGGGGCCGGCGGCGATATTTGACGATGACGGTAAGCTGCGTTTGGGCGATGTTAACAGTCTTGACGAGAACGGAGGCGTATTTTTCCGATTTTATGACGCGATCCGGCTCACTGGTCAGCAAAGCCGGGTCGCGGAGGCACTTGGACCAATCCCGGGCGGTGAAATTATCCGGGTCCGAATCGGATACGGCGACAAGAGCCCTGTATCCGTTGGGCAGTTTGAGCCGGACGGTTTTGAGGTCTGTATTGCTATTATTATCTGGGGCTGTCATGGAGGGGTTATTTTATTGGAAAGACGGGGTTTAGGCAATTGGTTTTGGGGTTACGGGCGGCGATTTGGCGCGGTTTTGGGGTTAAGAGGCGGATTTTGGGGGCAGCAAGACAAAAAAAGGCCCCGCTCGGAGTGAAGCGAGGCCTTGTTAGAACGATCTGCAAACCGCTGTCTTGTGGGTGCAGGCCATGCGGAATTGCAGATCCCGGCTCCGTTGGAGCCGGTAAATCATCATTCGTCGTGATAAAGAGCTAAGTAATATTCGCGAATAAATCGCGGTTTTTAGCATTTGGCACATTTGGAGAAGGCCGCTGGGGCTCTATTGGAAATATTTGCTCGCTCCAGTATTCTTGACGCGGCGAAGGGTCGTTTTATTGCCTTGAGCGAGGATTTTGTGTGAAAATGGCCTGTAAATGTGCCAGCCGGCAAGGCCTTTATGGCTAACATCCGGCCTGGTAAGGACTGATGTTGCCGATATGTGGTGCTTGCAGATAGGTTTAGTGCTTTTGGGTCTGATTTTTTGCGTAAATACTTGCAATCGGCCCTTATCAGCGGTATAATAAAAAGGTTATGGTCTGATGCGTTACAACGGCGGGGATATTAAATTGCAGGCGGTCGGAAGGTATGGATGAGATCCGTGAAAAGGCGCCGCGGGCAGGTAAGCGGATAATCGAGAAACTCAGGTCCGCTAAGGGTGGTCTGCAAGGCGGGACGACGGAGGAGCAGCTAAAGGCCTCCAATCAGCAGCTTGACGCGGCCAATCAACAGTTGCAGGCACACGAGAAGCAGTTAGAAACCACCAATCAGCGACTGATCGCTGCAAATCAACAACTTGACGCGGCTAATCAGCAGTTGTCTGCCCATGAGCAGCAGTTGGAAACGGCTAATGAACAATTGCGGGCTGCTAACCAGCAGCTTGACGCCGCCAATCAGCAGTTGTCCGCCCACGAGCAGCAGTTGGAGGTGACCAATGAGCAGTTGCGCTGCCACGAGCAGCAGTTGGAGGCGGCCAACGAACAATTGCGGGCGGCTAACCAGCAGCTTGATGCGGCTAACCAGCAATTGCGTGCCCACGAGCAGCAGTTGGAGGACGCCAATGTGCAGCTTAAGATTCGCGAGGAGCAATTAGAGCAGGCCAGGGAGGCGGCTGAGGCGGCCAGTCAGGCCAAGAGTCATTTTCTTGCGAATATGAGCCATGAGATACGTACGCCGATGAACGTGATCATCAGCATGTCCAAGACCCTCGGCGATCGCAATGCCGAAAATCTGACGGACAGCCAGCGTGATGCGCTTGGGATGATACACCGAAGCGGGCAGAGACTTTTGTTGGTTGTAAACGACATACTTGACCTGTCGAAGATCGAGTCGGGCAAGATGGAAGTTCGGCTTCGGGCGTTTTCGTTGGATGCACTGATAGCCGGTGTGCGGAGTATGGCGCTTACCCTTTGCGGCGACAAGCCGATCGGTTTTGTCGTGCAAAAGGCCGGCGGCGTTCCCGCGACAATAGTTTCGGATGCCCAGAAGCTTCATGAGATCATTACCAATATCACAAGCAACGCGGTGAAATTCACGGAAAAGGGCGAGATAACCCTGAAGATTTCCGCGAAAGGCGGACGGCTGTATTTTTCTGTTTCGGATACGGGTATCGGGATGAAGGAGGCCGATATCGGTCGGGTTTTCGATGAGTTTACGCAGGCCAACGATTCGATAGCGGAAAGGTATCCGGGTTCCGGGCTGGGGCTGACTATCTGCAAGAGGCTGGTCGAGTTTTTGCAGGGTGATATAACCATTGCCAGCCAGCCGGGAAAGGGCACTACTGTCCGGTTTTATATTCCTATGGACGCCAGACAGGCTGGCGATAGCGGCGGGTTCGAGGATGTGTTGGAAGATGACGTACAAGAAGATGGCGATGTTGACAGGCAGGCGGGCCAGGCGGCTGGGATGGCGGACGGAGGTCAATTGCCCCGGCTGCTTGTTGCCGAAGACGACCAGTTCAGCCGGCGTGCGATCGAGATGATGCTCGAGCATCGTTACGAGTTGCTGTTCGCGCGGGACGGCAGGGAGGCGGCTGAGATGTATTTTTCGACGTCTCCCGATGTGGTTCTGATGGACATTATGATGCCGGTGATGGACGGTTATCAGGCGTTTGACGAGATCATCAAGCGGCGGGGTCGGCATACGGTTCCGATTATCGCGTTAACCGCCAAGGCCATGATCGACGATCGCGACAAGCTGCTTGCTTACGGGTTTAGCGATTATGTATCCAAGCCGATCAGCGACGAGATCCTGATCAAGACGATAGATAAGCACATCGCCAAAAATTCGTGACGCCAGCCGGCGGCGGCTATGGGGCAAGTGTGTTATCCGGCGGTGTTGCGACGGTGGCGGGTGGCGCGGCAACGGTGGGTAATAGCAGCTTAAAAGTCGAACCCCGGCCTTGAGTGCTCTCGACCCATATCGTTCCGCCGTGTCTTTCCACGATCTGCCTGACGATCGACAGGCCCAGTCCGGTCCCGTCGGGTTCGCTGTCCCTGGCGTTGGTGGCGCGGAAAAACTCATCGAAGACATTGTCAATTTCGCCGGTTGGTATTCCGATGCCTGTGTCGGCAATTTCGATCAACAGCTTGTCGCCGCGGTCGGTGAGGTTTACCTGGACGGTTCCGTTGGCAGGTGTGTACTTGATGGCATTGAGGAGCATGTTCGTGATCATCTCTTCAATGGAAAACCGGTTGCCTGAAATCCTGCCGCCAGTGGCCTGAATGTTACTGCTGAGAGTTATTGACTTATCCTTCGCTCTTGGCCGGGCCGATTCGACGGCGCTGCATACGGGTTCACTGAGGAGGAATGCATCCTTCTCGATGCGTTCGCTGAGTCGCAGTTGTGTCAGTTTCAACAATGTTTTTACGAAAAGTGAAAGTTTTTTTGTCCTGTTATGGGCTCGGTTTACGAATTCGCTTTGCCGTTCGCTGAGCGGTCCTGCAAGGTTGTCGGCGAGAACACCGAGGCAACTTTGGATCGCGGCAAGGTGGCCTTTGACGTCATGTGTGACCCTCTCGACATATTCGTCCTTGACACGGTCCTTCTGCTTGAGTTGGATATTCGCCTCGCGGTAAGCCTGTTCCTGCTGCCTCAGGCGACTGGTAATGAAATTCGTCATGTAAACGACAAGGTAGAGAGTCGTGGCGAAGGCGAAAAGGCTTCCGGAAATATAGAGGCCGTCCTCCCGCAGGTGTCCGTTGCCCTGGACCTTCAGGCAGTGATGAGGGATGATGCCCTTGAATTCGAGCAGCACCATGAAGCCAAAGACCAGTATTGCAAATGTCGCATGGAGATAGCTTTCCCTGGTCGAGAGAAGTATGCTTGCAATGACCATGTGGAAAACGAAGTACAAAACGAATGGGTTTTCGATGCCCCCGGAGTAATGCAGTAGCGTCGTCAGGGTTATCAGGTCCATGGCGATCTGGACATCGATGAGAAACTTGATTATCCGGTCGGACTTGCCGTCCTGTGTTTTCTCGATGTACCTTGCCGCAAGAAAGAAGGCAAGGTTATACAGGGCAAGCGCTGCGGCGACCAGGGATATTTCCCTCAGCCTGACAGGGATGTCAAATATTCTGCCTGCGATGGCGGATGCGGCGATAACGCCCAATACGGCCAACCACCGAAGGCGAATCAGCCAGTAAGCCCGTGCCACAAGCGGACTGTTCTGAACCGACAGCACCATATCATTTTCCCTTGCCCAACAACTTTTCCACTTCCGCCAACAGCACGTCGCTCTCGACGGGCTTATCGAGGAATCCGTCGACGGGGAGCCACGATGGGTCTCCGGCGGCCTCCTTGAAATCCATGCCGGTCTTATCCTTTACGCCGGTCAGCATGAGGATGGGCGTTTTTTCAAACTGCGGGTCCTGCCGCAAAGAGCGGGCCATATTGAATCCATCCTGCCAGGTGGACATCATGACGTCGAGTATCATCAGGTCGGGCACCTCGGCCTTTGCCGTTGCCATGCCATCTTCGACATTCGAGGCGGTACACACGACATAATCGCGGCTTTGCAGGATCGTCTGCAGTGCCTCAGTCAGATCCGGGTCATCGTCAACGATCAACACTTTTTCATTTGCCATAGTTTTCCTCACTCTAAAAATTGTTATCAATAACGTAGTCCATAAGGCAGCCGAGACTGTCTTTATATCCGGAGTTGCGAAGAACGTTCAATCCCTGTTTGGCACGGTCAATATGATGCGTGACAGTTTGTTTTGTTTTCGCCAGGGCATCCGAATCCAGGAAAGTCTCGCGAATACATTGCACTCCGTCATCGGAAATCTGCGATTGAAGTATGTCCGTTAGTTCCTTTCGTCTGGCGCCGCTGACGGAATCGAGCAGATTCATCATTGGCAGTGTGACTTCACCGACCATCATGTCCTGGCCGGGGCATTTGCCCAGAGTGCTTTCGCCGCTCATCATATCCTTGCAATCGTCGATTATTTGAAATGCGATGCCGAAGTTCATTCCGAATTCCTTTAGGCCGGCCCGCACCTGACCGTTATGATTGCCCAAAATCGTTCCGGTTTCGCAGCAGGCGGCAAACATCGAGGCGGTCTTTTGCTTTACGATGAGCATGTAGCTGTCTTTGGACAGGTTCAGGTGTTTCCGCTGGCAGACCTGCAGCAATTCCCCCTCGCACATCATCGTTATCGCTTTGATAATGCAGGCGAACACGTCGCCGTTGCCCAGCCTGCTGATGAGGTCGAATGCCTTGGCGTAGATATAATCGCCGAAAACGACGGAAAGGTCATCGCCCCATCTGGAGTTGATGCTCTCGCGGTTGTGTCGCATTTTCGCACGGTCCACAACGTCGTCATGGATCAGCGATGCCACATGTATCAGTTCACATGCCGATGCGACATTGATTACGCCTTGAGGGTCCTTAACCGCCGCGCCGTTGCCGGATGGCGCCCGGGCGGACAGCAGCAGCAGTGCCGGACGAAGCCTCTTGCCGGGAGATCCCAAAACAAAATCGCCCACGTCCTGGACCGATTCGGGGATCGTCTCGACGAAAATCGATGAAAGCGTATCTTCAACCCCCTCCATGTCTTTTTTGATCGGCTGATAAATATCCGCTAACGCTATAGGCATTACACAACTCGAATTAAAACTTGTCGCAAACTATGTCTTTCTGCTATGCCCTTTTTTTCTAATACCCGGGTCACTGAGCCTGTCATCGGGGCCATCCCGCATCCGCCGACTACACAGATTATCTCAACATGCCGGTCCCCGTTCAAGACAAATATAATTACTCAAACTGACCGGTTTTCCAAAACGGATCGGTTTGAGAGTCGATAGTCGTTAGTATTCAGTATTTAGTCGGCCGAAGCCGACTTTGTCGGTAACTGTTTTAAGTTTTTATTCTGTAACGGCTTAAACCAATACTTGCACATCAAAGCGGTCAGTTTGAATATAATTATATAGACACAAGCCGCCAATTCAAGCTAAAAACCGCGGGGATGTGTCAATAACAGGCGTAAAACGAGGTGGTTCTCACTTATGGGAAGATTTACCAGCCAGGACAAGCTTGGCAAAACGGGACTGATACGTTCTGTTGCAAGATGGGCTGTACCTGTGCGTGTTTTTGAAGGCGGGAAATTCTCATTTATGGGAGGGTTAAAGATTGTCGAGACATGCCTTAAGTTCCGTCGCGACGAGGTTGACTTCGTCTTCGGTGAGGTTGTTGTGGAAGGGCAGGGCTATGGTTCTGGCTGAGACGGTGTCGGTGACGGGGAAATCGCCCTCTTTGTGGCCCAGCTCTTTGGCCATGAAGGGTTGGAGGTATGCGGGGGGGAAATAGTTGCTGACCTGGATGCGGCGCTGGATCATTTCGTGGAGGACGGCGTCTCGCTGATCTTGCGAAAATCGCTCGGCCAGGCGGATCACGAATACGAACCAGCTCATTTGGCAGCCGTCGGGCTCGGTTGGGACGATGATGCGGTCGTCGCCGGAGAGGATTTGGCGGTACATG
>DAOVVQ010000213.1 GCA_030637065.1 Planctomycetota bacterium | reverse complement strand
ATTCACACGCAGATGGGAACTGACCTGCGAAGGATCCTCGTCGGTCCTGCACATCATCTCGCCGGGCGTAACGTAGACCTGCTCGCCAAGCGTAAAACCCGTCGACTCGCCCGCGCTGGCACTTTTCTGCTCGGGCAGATTAAACCCTTCGATGCTCCGTATCCGCGAACGCTTCTCCGACGGCAGGAACACCACCTCGTCGCCGACCTTGATCGTACCGGTCTCGATCCTGCCGGCAAATATCCGCCGATCGTCGCCGGCTGCGGTGAATTTGTAGATATCCTGAACCGGAAAACGAAACGCCTTATTTACACGATCCGCCTCCTTGGCAAAGCTGTCCATCGTCTCCAGGATCGCGGGACCGTCGTACCAGTCCATCCGCGGCGAATTCGATACGATATTATCGCCTTCGCGGGCGCTTGCCGGGATAAAAACCTTCGGCTCGATGTCGATCTGCGCCAAAAACTCGGTGTACTCGGCCTTGATCGACTCGAACACCTCCCTGTCGTAATCGACAAGGTCCATCTTATTAACGCAGACCGCAACCTGCCGGACACCTACCATGCTCAAGAGGTACCCGTGCCTGCGGGAATTTTCACGCACACCCTCCTTGGCGTCTATCACCAGGATAGCCGCCTCCGCACGGGCTGCACCGGAGACCATGTTCTTTAGAAACTCGATGTGCCCGGGAGCGTCAATGATTATGTACTCACGCTTATCCGAACGGAAAAAACAGCGGGCCGAATCGATAGTGATCCCCTGCGCCTGCTCGTCCTTGAGGGCATCCAACAAAAACGCATACTCGAAGGGACGGGCGTTACGTGCGCACTGGGCCTTGACGTCCTCGAGTTTGCCCTCAGGAAGCGATTTCGTGTCAGCCAGAAGCCTGCCGATGACCGTACTCTTGCCGTGGTCAACGTGACCGATGACAACAATATTCATCTGCTCCCGAGAAACACCAGCTCCACTGTCAATATCAATACCAACCTGCGTCATTAAACCAAAATCCAAATAGTAAATAGCAAATAATAAATAGTAAATTCCTACATATATCCGTCCCGGCGAAGCGTTTCCAACCCAGCCCCGTCTTCCTTATCCTGCTCCCTGCCGGACCGCTCGGCGATGTTGGAAAACCTGCCGCCCCGAAGCTCGGTGATTATCTCGGCGACATTCGTGGCTGTAGAATCCACCGGCGTCGTACAGGGATAGCACCCCAAAGACCGGTACCGCTTGCCCTCGCCGCGGTCAAAATACAGATCGATGATCGGAATATTCTCCCGCTCGATATACTCCCAGATATTCAGCTCCGTCCAGTCCAGCAGCGGATGGATCCGAACATGCGTACCCGGCGCGAAATCGGTCTTGAACTGGTTCCACAACTCCGGCGGCTGATCGCCGACATCCCAGTCATTTTCACTGTCACGCGGCGAAAAATACCGCTCCTTGCTCCGGCTGCCCTCTTCATCGGCCCGAACGCCCACTATCACGCCCGTATAAGGCTCACCGCCGGCCACTTCGACATACTCACCCGTCGAATGGTCCAGAACCCGCCGCGGCCAGTCGCCGCTGAGCGTATGCTTAAGAGCCTCGCTCTTTAACGATGCGCAGCACTGAAGACGGCTGACCTTGCCGTCCGGAAAAGTCTCCTTCGCCGCCAAAGCAGCGACATTCTGGCCGACTATCATATTGAGCTTCCAATCCCGTGCAAGTTGATCGCGGTACTCGATCATCGCGGGAACCTTAAACGCGGTATCGACGTGCATCAGCGGGATCGGAACATGGCCGAAAAACGCCTTCCTCGCAAGCCACAGCAAAACGGTACTGTCCTTGCCGATCGACCACAGCATCACAAGCTCCTTAAAGCTGCGGTACGCCTCACGCAGGATAAAAACGCTCTGCGACTCGAGTTTTTCTAACTGATCCATGCTACACGTTCTCTTTCTTGCTCGTCTTTTTGGCCGTCCCTAAGTGCAATCCGCACTCCTTATGCTCCGGATATTCCCACCACCACCGGCCCTTGCGAATATCCTCGCCCGCCTCGACCGGCCGTGTGCAGGGTGCACATCCGATACTCGGATAGCCGGCGTCATGCAGCTTATTATAAGGAACATTGTGCCGGCGAATATACTGCCAAACCTCATCGTCGCTCCAATCGGCCAGCGGGCAGATCTTAATAAGCCCGAACTGCCCGTCCCACGCGACCGCCTCCATATCCGACCGCGTAACCGACTGGCTCTTGCGAAGCCCGCATATCCACGCGTCCAGACCTGCAAGCCCGCGCTTTAAGGGCTCGATCTTGCGAACCGAACAGCAGCGTTTGCGGTCCTCGACACTTTCATAAAACAGGTTAGGCCCCCGCTCTCTGACCATCGCCTCGACCTGCCGGCGATCCGGAAACAGAACATCGATCTCAATACCATACCTGCGGCGGGTGGCCTCCATCACCTCATAAGTCTCCTCCGGCAGCCGGCCCGTATCCAAAGTAAACACCTTAACCTGCCCCCCAGCCCGGCAGAGCATATCGGTCAAAACCTGGTCCTCAGCCCCAAAACTCGTAGCAAGCGCCACCGACCCAGCCGTCCCGTCCGACCCACCGAACCGGTTAGCAGCATATTCAACAAGCCGCTCAGCACCAAAGCCCTCAGTCTCCATCCGAATTGTAGCAACCAATTCCGTCATTCCATTCTTCCATAATTCTTTAATTCTATAATTCTCTAATTCCCTGTCGCGGCGAAGCGGAGCGAAGACGGATTTAATTCTCTATATAGCATAATTCGCAGTTCCGGACTGCCGCATACTGACCTCACGCCTGACCAGATCGGCAAAGGTCGTCCCGTCATAGATCCCCGAGACCGCCGACCGCATCTGCTCCCACATCTGGCCAAATGCATAATCGCCCCGCACCCGACCGCCGCGTTGGCCGTTTGCCCCGCCGTGATTTACCACATCGACAGGCCCCTGCACATGCCGGATTATCTCGCCGACGGTAAGATCTTCCGGCTGACGTGCCAACATATAGCCGCCATCGCGTCCCCGCCGCGACTCAACGAACCCACCGTGCCTCAATTCACTCAAAATCACCTCCAGAAACCGGGCTGGTATCCCCTGAGCGTCGGCAATCACCTGGATCTTGGCTGGCTCGGAGCTATTCCGCATGGAAAGCTCAAAAACAGCCCACAAAGCATACCGGCATTTTTGCGATATCAACATAACTAAACCGTTTCATTTTAAAAAAACGCGTTATACGCGGTCTAATCTCTTGGCTGACAACAACTTACCAACCTTTCGCCGCGAACTTAATAATACCATTGGTATACCTACGCCAAATATCATTTAATGTTCACTAACCCAATCGGGATAATTATAATATCGTAAAATCCCCCCTCCTGTCAACACTAATTTCAAAAAAAACCAATATTTTTTGAAATAACACCCCCTAACGCAAACAAAAAGCGCCAATAAAAGGTACCAGGTACATTTAATTTTCAACAAAAAACGGCCATACTGCGCTAAAAACAACGATTTCAGGCAAATTAAAGGTACCTGGTACCTTTTTTGAACCCCTTTTTTAGACCTTGCTATTGGGCAGCTTTGGTCATTTTTTTCAGGGCATCGTCAAAGGTGCCTATAGGCGAGGTGTTACCGCCGGGGACGAATTCGCCGAACGGTCGGTTTGGGAAGCGTTTTAGCTCCGATGTCAGTAATCGCTTCATTTCGGTGAGTTTTGCCTCGTATTCGGGGTTCGCAGCGAGGTTATTCTGCTCGAGCGGGTCCTTTGCGAGATTATAGAGCTGGTCATAGCTAAATGCACCGGGTTTCGTCCTTGCACGGGAAACGCCGCCGCTTAGGCCCTGGAGCTTCTTTATCGCGCGACTCCCTGATCTGATGACCTCGAGCTGTTCGGTGGTGTATCTCAGCGAAATATAGCTGAAATCCCTGGTCTTGATCGAGCGGGCTGGGCCCATTTCAGTGTATACGTAATCGCGGACGGCGGCTTTGGGGTTGGCAAAAAGCGGAGCAATGCTGACGCCGTCGATCTTGTACTTCCTGGGAACGCGCGCACCGGCCAGGTCGAACCATGTAGGAACAAAATCGGTATTCTGAATGAGCTGGTGGCACTGAACACCTTTTTTCATCCCAGCCGGCCATCGCATAATACAGGGCACCTCAGAGCCTCTGTGCCTGTAGACCGAGCCCTTCAGGTCCGAACCGTGGTCGGCAATGAAGAGAAACAACGTATTGTCGGCGATTCCCAATTCATCGAGCTTATCGAGCAGCATCCCAACACTGTCATCGTTCCAAAGATAGCCTGCCTCATTTTCGGTAAGCCCGGCTTTTCTGATCCTCTCCATCACACTTTTGCGAGGGCCCATGACATTAAGCGGCTCCTTGAGGATACCCTCTCCGGTTACGAGCGGCTTATCGAGGGACTTGAACCACTCGCCGTTGGGCCCGTGCAGCAGCGTCGTCGCATAGTGAAGATAAAATGGCCCATCCTTATGCTCTTCAATGAACTCCAGTGCTGCGTCTATCGTCCACTCCGGATTGTGGCCCTTGAACGGAGCCTTGGTATTGCCCCAGTAGATGTTCTTCGCCCACGTAAAACCCCTCTCCATGACCATCTTGCGGTAGACCTTTTCATTCTCGCGGAACTGCCGGTTGACCTTTTCGCTATATTCGCAGTTCTTGGGGACATAGTGCAGGCCGTATTCGGCGCAATCCTTCTCCTCCGGCTCGGGGCCGACGTGATACTTGCCAACGAAACCGGTCGCATAGCCATTCTGCGCCAGGATATTGCCTACGTTCATGTTGTCGTCTTCAAGTGCGACGTTGAACGCCGGCAGCCCCTGACTGCCGGGCGGGCATTCGTTAAGGTAGACCGGCGAGTAAGATGACCCGGCGTAGCGGCCGGTAAGGCACGTATATCTCGACGGCGTACAAACCGTGCTGGTCATGTAGGCATTGTGAAAGGTCATCCCCTCACCAGCCAGCCGCTCGAGGTTTGGCGTAAGGACCTTTCCGCCATAAACACTGGTTTCCGGCTTGTCGTAATCGTCAACCAGGAAGAAAATGATATTCGGCTTTCGTGTTTTTGCGGCCATTGCAAACCTGGCAAAAACCGAGCCGCCTATAGCCAGTGCCATCGTCTTTAAGAATTCTCTACGTTTCATCTTTCTCCTTCTATACATTTTGTTTGGTTCAGTCGGTCAGGTTGTAAAGTTCGAGTTCCCAGATTCGTGTGAGGTCTCCAGAGGTGCTGGTGACTACGAGTCTCAACCCCGATGCAGTAATGCTATCGAATGTTGCGTGCCAATCGATTGAGGTGTTTGCGGTGGCGGCTGCGTTGGGGATGTCGTGCCACCGGTTTTGCGCGTGGTGCTGGAGGGTAAAGGCGGTGATGGGTGTTGCAGGCCTACCGCGGCCACTCTGGCCTGTTATTATGCGGACAGCGCTGAATGTCCGCGGGCTGCCCCATGCCAGTTCGATAATGTCAGGGCTGGTTTTGTCGCTTACCCAGCGGAGGCTGTTGTCGCTGATATCGTAGCGGCCGTCGTTAATATTGCTGATGGGATATTTCTTTGTGTCGTAGTTTCCCGAGACAGTTACCTTTGCATTCCTGGCGAGATTTGTTCCAGCGCGATCCAGCCATGCTGGAGGCGTCAGGTTCACCGGGAGCGGAGGCGGCGGAGGAACTCCCACACCTTTGCGCATAAGAGCCTTTAACTCGTCGAGATGGTCTTCGTAGACGCCGCGAGGGTTGGTATCGCGATCGTTGCAGATCGACGCGGCCATTCCCACTACCTCGCCCATCATTCCCGTTGTTCGCATCACGCGGACGGTTCCGAGTGCGACGTGCGTAACGGAGATATTTCGTCCGGCCATGAAGAGGTTTTCGATATTTCGCGAGTAAAAGCAGCGATACGGGATGGGGTAGCCCGGGCTAAAGCGTTTGTGTTTGGCGACAGAGAGAAACTCCTGGCCGGGGAAGTCTTTGGTGTTGTCGGGATGGGGGTAATGCAGATCGATGCTCCATGTCGAGGTAACCGAGGCGTCGGGGTATTCTTCACGCATGATGACATCCTGCTCCTGAAGAATAACGTCCCCTAACAGCCGCCGCGATTCGCGTTTGCCGCCTATGTAGGCGACCCACTCGAGCTTGCGGTTGACGAACGGGGCGCGGGCCTCGCTCTTGTTCTTGATAAAATCCCAGTTGCCGAACGCCGCCCTTAGCCCGTGGTCGCGTACCTGCTCGAAGTCGCCTATCTGGTCGAGGTTCATTCCCGTCTCCCAGAACCATTCGGCCTTTTCGGTTCGCCGGGCGTTTCGCTCGTTAAACTGGACGGCCCACGGACATCCCGGAAATGACGATGGCCCGTCGGTCTCGCGGCTTCGCCACATGATCGTCGCTCCCATAGTCATTTTGTCGGCCTTTTCCGGGGCGAGCGATTCGCTGGTTTCTTCATAGCTCTCACGTCCCATCCGAAAATCGGCACCGGCAAGATAACCGATTGTCCCATCGCCGGTGCAATCGGCAAAGAGCTTGCCCGTAAACCGCAATTCTTCGCTGGTCTTTATGTTTCGCGTAAGGACAGCGGCGATCCTGCTGCCGTCCATCTCGACTTTGAACGCGTGGGTGTTCAAAAAGAGAGTGATATTCTCCTCGGCCTGTACGACGCGAAGTTT
>DAOVVQ010000204.1 GCA_030637065.1 Planctomycetota bacterium | reverse complement strand
GGTTCGCAGCCGGGGCATTTTCATCGATGACGGCATGGCTGATACTTTAGCGGGCGCCGGTGCTGCGTCGGGGCTTTTGACTTACTTTGTAAATGAGCTTCGCGTCGGCGAGCGTGCTGTGCCGTATTCGATGGTTGCCGCTGTTGACGCTTCCGGCGGTATCAGGGCAGTGGTCCCGCGGGATATGGCTGACGATGAGATCGTTATCGGTAATTGGCTGGCGGATGACCTTGGGGCGGGGCCCGGCGATGAGATTACGCTGAGTTATTATGTTATGGGTGAGATGCGGCGGATTGTCGAGGAGAGCCGAAGTTTTCGCATTCGGGATATTGTTGCGACGGAGCAGGGCGGGGATGGTTATATGATGCCCGATTTCCCCGGTCTTGCCGATGCGGAGAATTGTCGGGACTGGGAGCCGGGTGTTGATATCGATCTTGACCGGATCCGCGATAAGGACGAGGAGTATTGGGATCGGTATCGCGGGCTGCCCAAGGCGTTTGTTACGCTCAGGGCCGGCCAGGAGATGTGGGCCAATCGGTTTGGCGGTCTTACGGCTGTGCGTTATTCGGCTGTGGCTCATTCCGCACAAGGGATAGAGTCTGCGATCCTCGGTTCGGTTGACCCGGCTCAGGCGGGGCTGTCTCTTGGGCCGGTTCGTCAGCTCGGTCAAAAGGCGGGTAGCGAGGCTACCGATTTTGGCGGGCTGTTTTTGGGTCTTAGCATGTTCCTCATCGCCGCCGCGGTGATATTGGTTGCGCTTATATTCGTTTTCGGTGTGGAAAAACGCAGCGGCCAGATCGGGATGCTGCTCGCAGTGGGATTTTCGCCGAAGCTGGTAAAGCGGCTCCTCTTGGGGGAAGGTGCGGTTCTTGCTTTGGGCGGGGCGATTGCCGGCGGTTTTGCGGGTATATTGTACACCAGGGCGATGATCTACGGTCTGGAGACGGTCTGGCAGGATGCGGTGGCGGGCTCTGCGATACAGTTTCATGCAAAGGGCTCGACGATATTTTACGGCGGGCTGTCGGCTGTGGTGATAAGTTTGTTTGGGATATGGCTTAGTCTGCGGAAGCAATTGCGGAGGGAGGTTCGCCAGCTTCTTTCGGGCAGGATAGAGGAATCGTTCGTTGCCGGGGCCAAGGGGGCAAGGGGCGGAAAGTCGTTATACGTTGGGGCTGTTTCGCTGGTTGGGGCTTTGGTTTTGGTTGGGCTTTCGCTGACGGGTAAGATAGCAGGTTCGGCTGGGGCGTTTTTCGGGGCTGGGGCGTTGCTGCTGGTGGGCTGTCTTGCCCTGACCAAGACTGGTCTCAGGGCCGTTGCCGGGGCATTTGGGCGGCGGGTAAAGGGTATCGGCGGATTGGGTATTCGCAACTCGACGCGGCGGGCGAGCAGGAGCTTAGCTGTGGTTGGGATGCTGAGCGTTGGGGTTTTTATGGTTATTGCCGTCGGGGCCAATCGGAAGAATCCGCTGGCTGGTGCGGACCGCCGGGACTCCGGGACGGGTGGGTTTGCTCTTTACGGCGAGTCGACGATAGGCGTTCTTGAGGACCTCAATACCGCAAAGGGGCGAAAGGCGATAGGAATAGATGCCAGGGCGGTTTTGGCCGCCGATATCGTGCAGTTGCGGGTTCGCGACGGCGACGATGCGAGCTGTCTTAACCTGAACCGGGCACAAAAACCGCGGCTTTTAGGTGTGCAGGTCAGCCGGCTCAAAGAGCGTGGGGCTTTTGGTTTTGTAAGCGTATTGGAAGGGGCGAAGGAAGACGGCTGGTCGCTGCTTGAGGCGGGGGCGGGTGGTGATACGGTTTATGCTGTGGGCGATTATGCGACTGTTCGCTGGGCTCTGGGCAGGAATGTCGGGGATGAGATCGAGTATACCGATGAGAAGGGGCGGGGGTTTCGGCTAAAGATCGTTGGGATGATAAAGGATTCGATATTGCAGGGCAATCTGATCATCTCAGCGGCGGAATTTGAGAGGCGTTTTCCGTCGGAGGACGGGTACAGGGGTTTTCTAATCGATGTGGCGGATGAAAAAAATGATGAAGTTTCCTCGGCTCTTTCGACGGGATTGGCTGATTATGGGATGGAGGTATCGCCCACGGTTGAGCGGCTGGCGCGGTTTAACGCGGTGGAGAATACTTATCTTTCCATCTTTCAGTTGTTGGGTGGATTGGGTCTGATATTGGGCAGTATTGGGCTTGGATTGGTGGTGATGCTGAATGTTTTGCAGCGGCGAGGCGAGCTTGCGATGATGCGTGCGGTGGGCTTTGGCAGGAAAATGCTCAAGAAAATGGTGCTTTTTG
Organism: Planctomycetota bacterium; assembly: GCA_030637065.1. GTDB lineage: Bacteria > Planctomycetota > Phycisphaerae > Sedimentisphaerales > Anaerohalosphaeraceae > DAOVVQ01. The sequence continues at coordinate 4,704 of DAOVVQ010000204.1, read as the reverse complement.
AGCACGCAGGCCTTATGCTTACAGGACTTGCCTGCGGTACGGTCGCGGCATTAGTGGCGGTGGCGCCGGCTTTGAAGGCTCCGGGAGCCGAGGTGCCATACGTTTCGCTGGCTGTGACCATCGCAGCGATCGGGGCAAGCGGGATAATATGGATATGGATGGCGACGGCGTTTGCAATAAGCGGCAGACTGCTTGACGCACTCAGGAGCGAATAAGAAACGCCGGGGCAGGTTCCGGGCGACTGATTGGATTTGGGTATATATGGGAAATGCCAGATGAAGGAAATGTCCAATGGGTGAAAGAATGAAGAATATCGGTTCGAGGTCGTTTCGGCTGCGAGACTTTATCAAGGCGGCGGCTGGTATTGCTATGCCTTACATAGTGCCTGCCTCTGCACTTGGCCTCGGCGGGGCTGTGGCGCCGAGTGAGCGGATCGGGCTTGGAGTTGTCGGTCTGGGTATCCGCGGGAAGCAACATCTTAAGAGTTTTCTGCAATTGCCGCAGTGCCAGATCCTTGCGGTAAGCGATCTGTTTGATTCAAGGCGGGAGTTTGCGAAGAATCTGGTCGAGACTCATTATGCAAAATCGAAATCCGGCGGTACGTACAATGGCTGTGACACTTATAATGATTTTCGTGAGTTGCTGAGCCGGGATGATATTGACGCTGTGGTCGTTGCCACGCCTGAGTTCTGGCATGCCCTCGTCGGCGTGGCAGCGGTAAAGGCGGGGAAGGATGTCTACGGAGAAAAGGGCCTGACGCTGACCGTAGCCGAAGGGCGGGTTCTTGTCGATACGGTTCGGCGGTATGGTAGTATATTCCAGGTTGGCACACAGCAGCGTTCGGGCAGGAATTTCCGGTTTGCCTGCGAGCTGGCACGCAACGGCTACCTCGGCGATCTGCACACTGTCAAGGTAGGCGTACCCGGCGGTCAGGCACTTGGCAATGCTCCTGAGATCGCCGTTCCTGATGGATTTGATTATGAGAGATGGCTCGGGCCTGCGCCTGTGGCGCCTTACAACGCGATTCGCTGCACAAGCCCCGGAGGCTGGTATCACATCTATGATTACTGTGCCGGCTGGATCCAGGCGTGGGGCGTACATCATATGGATATCGCCCTGTGGGGTGCTCCCGAACTGCTTGGTTCGCCTTTGGAGATCGAGGGGACGGCGGTGTTTCCTGATGAGGGGCTCGGCAACACGTCGCTGACGTGGGATGTCAACTTCACAACGGCAAAAGGCTTGCGGCTTAGTTTTACTGATAACGCAGTGCACCCGCAGGGCTGCCGCTTCGAGGGGAGTAAGGGCTGGGTGCATGTCAATCGCAAAGGTATTTCAGCGGAGCCCGCGTCGCTGCTTACTGCTGACATAAAGCCGGGCGAGGAGCATCTCTACGAGTCCAGGGGTCACTGGGTTAACTTCCTTGAGTGCGTACGCAACCGCCGCGACCCTGTTGCCCCGGTCGAGGCAGGTCATGAGGCGACGACCGCGACGCTTTTGGCCGATATCGCGACGCGTCTTGGGCGAAAACTAACATGGGACTGGAAGGCGGAAAAGTTTATAAATAATCCGATTGCCGACCGTATGCTGAGCAGAGCGATGCGGAGCCCCTGGAGATTATAATTGAAACGTGAATAATGATGGTTTATGGCGAAAAAGTGAATATGTTTTTTAAGTGAGAGTATGGCTATGCGCAAACTGATCTTGTTGATGATACTGGCGGGTTTGGTTATTTCCGCGTTTGTTTCAATTGTTCCTGCCGGGGAAAAACAGGACAAACAAAAAGTGCGGGCTCTTATCGTTACCGGTCAGGATTATCCGGGGCATAAGTGGCGTGAAACCACGCCGGTTTTGGTCGAGGCGCTGAGTAAAGATCCGCGTTTTGAGGTGTATGTGGTGGAGGACCCGCATTTTCTGGATTCGTCGGCACTGGACGGTTACGATCTTGTGGTGCTGCATTTCATGAATTACAAGCAGCCGGCCCCGGGGAAAAAGGCTCGCGAGAACCTGAAAAAATTCGTTGCCGGCGGCAAGGGTTTGTTTGTTGTTCATTTCGCATGTGGCGCGTTTCAGGACTGGCCGGAATTTGGCAAATTAGCTGGGCGTGTTTACGATCCGAAACTGCGTGGACATGACAAGTTCGGCCCCTTCACCGTCGAAATTGCCAATGAAAGCCACCCGATTACCAGGGGCTTGAAAGATTTCGAGACGACCGATGAGTTGTACACCTGTTTGGCTGGGGACAGTCCCGTTGAGGTATTGGCCACGGCGCGATCGAATGTTGACGGCAGGGATTACTTGATGGCGTTTTCTTTTACTTATGGCAAGGGACGCGTCTTTCACAGCCCGTTAGGTCACGATGCCGCCGCTATCGGCAACCCAGCTGTAAGTGAATTATTCAGGCGAGGTGCTGCGTGGGCTTCGGGGCTATCGCCTGTTTCAACTGCCAGGGCGGGGCGAAATGTGAAAAACGAATAAAAACCGCTGGAGTGAGACTTCAAGTGAACGATTGAATTTGGATTGCGTTACATGAATAAGGATTTATTTATTGCCAGAGTGGTGCCGGTTTTTTTGGCGGCGGTTGGGGTTGTTGCCCTGGCTGCGTGGCTTAAGGGTGGCGTTGAGTTAGAGATGCGTATGCCCGGCGGTGACGGTACGCCTGAGGTGAGTCTTGAAGATGCGGGGCCTGCTTTGTTAGAGGGGACATTGGTGACTCTGGACGGTGCAGCGTCGGAGCTTTCAGGTAGTTGGCCGCGGTTTCGGGGGGCTAATATCGATGCTATCAGTACCGAGAAAATGAATCTTTCCAGGAATTGGGGCGATAGCGGCCCGGCGATACTCTGGAGCCTTGATCTTGGCGAGGGTTATGCGGGGGTGTCGATCCTCAACGGGCGGGTTTATCTTTTGGATTACGATCAGGAGAATGAGGCGGACCTGCTGCGGTGTTTGTCGCTCGATGACGGTAAGGATATCTGGCAGTATTCGTATCCCGTCAAGGTCAAGAGGTGGCACGGGATGAGCCGGACGGTCCCAGCGGTGACGGATGGTTTTGTGGTGGCTATGGGCCCAAGGTGTCATGTGACGTGTCTGGATGCGGAGACGGGTGAATTCGTGTGGATGATGAATCTGGTCAGGGAGTATGGCACGACTATACCGCAGTGGCACGCCGGGCAGTGTCCGCTGATCGAGGATGGGCGGGCGATAATCGCACCGGCTGGGGTGGATGTTTTGATGGTGGCTGTCGATTGTGCTACTGGTGAGGTTGTCTGGGAGACGGAGAACCCGCACGGCTGGGATATGACGCATTCGTCTATTATTCCGATAGAATTTGCGGGCAAGCGGATGTATGTCTACTGTGCGGGCGGCGGGATGGTGGGTGTCTCCTCTGACGATGGTAGTATAGTCTGGGAGACTGACGAGTGGACGCTGCGAACTAATGTGCCATCGCCTGTGCCGGTTGGCGACGGCAAGTTGTTTCTCTCAGCGGGGTATAACAAGGGTAGTATGATGCTCCAGTTAAAACAGGACGGCGAAGCGATAGTGCCCGAGGTGCTGTTCAGTCTCGAAGCCGACGTGTTCGGCTCGGCCCAGCAGACGCCGGTCTTCTATAATGACTATATTTACGGCGTTCGGCCCGATCAGCAGTTCGTCTGCCTCGATCTCGACGGAAATGTCCTGTGGACCAGCACCAGTGCAACGAAGTTCGGCATTGGGCCTTATACGGTCGCAGGCGGTATGATATATGCGATGGACGATGAGGGGCTTTTGCGGCTTATCGAGGCGGGGCCGGGCGGGTACAGGCAGATCGCCGAGGCGAAGGTTCTGGCGGGTCATGAGTCGTGGGCTCCGATGGCTATCGCGTCGGGGAGGCTGATCGCGCGGGATTTGACGCACATGGTGTGTCTTGATGTCTCGGAACCGTAACGTAAGGTTAATTGTGTGAAAGTGGGCTATCTGGTATAATGGCTGCGGAAAAGCGGCTCTATTATAAGGGTTTTGAGGATGAATAAGCGGGATGCAAAAGTGAATATCGAGCTGGTTGCCGGCGTGGTTGTTGCGCTGGCTATTGGCGTTTCGGTGGTCGCTATCCTTATGCTCGATGTTACCGGCAAGAAGGGCAGCGGTCTGAGCGATGAGTTCGTTTACGATATTAAGGACCTTGCCAAGGTCGATCCGGCGCTGATCATATACGAGGAATCATCTCCGTCGACGGCGACGGGGTTTTCCAACAGCCGGGCGATCGCCCTGGGCGCAGACGGCAGCGTTTATTTAGCGGGCGACAGATCGATAAAGATACCCGGTGGCAAGACGATCGATCTGCCGGGGGAGCCTCAATCTTTGACCGTTGCCGATGACGGCAGGATATACGTCAGCTTTGAAGACCATATCGGTGTCTTCGACGACAGCGGCAGGCAGCTGGCTGCGTGGAAGAGCGAGGGCGAGCGGGCTGTGCTGACGGCTATCGCAGTATATAAACAACATGTATTTGTTGCCGATGCCGGAAATCGCGTGGTGGTACATTACGATACGGACGGCAAGCTGATCAACTACATCGGCAAAAAGGATAAGGAAAGGTATATCGACGGTTTCGTCGTTCCAAGCCCGTACTTCGACCTGGCGGTTGCCGGTGACGGGCTGCTGCGGGTGATCAATCCCGGCAGGAGTCGGGAAGAGGAGTATAAGTATGACTGAGATCTGTAGTTTTTG
>DAOVVQ010000226.1 GCA_030637065.1 Planctomycetota bacterium | reverse complement strand
GGCGAAGGCAGCGACCCTAAGATAAGCGCACGGATCGGCTATCTGCCGGAGGAATCGTACCTGTACAAGTATTTGAGCGCACGTGAAACGCTTGATTTTTACGGCAGAATATTTTCTCTTCCATCCAGTATCCGCAAGGCACGTATCGACGCCCTGCTCGAGATGGTGGGCCTGACCGGCATGGCCAATCGCCCCGTCGGGACGTATTCCAAGGGCATGGCCCGGCGGATAGGTCTGGCGCAGGCGCTGATCAACGACCCGGACCTCCTGATCCTCGACGAGCCGACGTCCGGCATGGACCCGATCGGCACGCGACAGATGAAGGATTTGCTGGTCGAGCTTGCAAGCCGGGGAAAAACGATCCTCCTTTGCAGCCATCTGCTGGCGGATGTCGAGGACGTCTGTGACAGGATAGGGATACTCTACGGCGGCAAGATGCAGGTGGAAGGCTCCGTGGACTCGCTGCTGAAACACAGAGACGAAAAGCAGATCCATACCGGCCCTATCAGCGCCTCGGCGCTCGAGCGGATCGAACAGATTGTCCGGGATGAGAAATGCGAGTGCCAGGTGCGTTCGCCGATGGACAAACTGGAGGATTTTTTCATAAGAATCGTCGCCAGCGCCGAACGCGAGAACCTGCCAACCAGCGGTGCCGTCAGTGCAACGGGGCAAAGCAGTTTTCTGACCGGCAAGGATTCGACATCGGATATTCTGGACAAACTGGTTACGGCAAAACCCTCGCAACAGCCCTCTTCAACGGAACCTGTGGGGACGCAAGAGACACAAGAGACGCAAAAACCGGCTGGGGCGATCGGGCAGGGTCAAAATGTCGACCTTTTGACGAAACTTACCAAACCTTCCGCCGAGCCGCCGACAGCGGATACCATACAGACAACAAAACCCGCCAAAAGCAACGATCCCGGCGACGAGCAGACCAGGCAGAGTGTTTTAGACGACCTGATGAAACCCGAAAAGACCGGCGAAACAGATAATGGCGGGCCCAGCGGGTCCGTGGGGGAAAATAACGATGCATAGAGTTTGGGCTGTTTCCCGAAACACGATAGCTCAGGCCATCCGCATGAAAGTCGCCCTGAGCGTCTTCATCCTGCTTGCCGTCCTTCTGCCACTGATGAGCATGATCATGACAGGCGACGGCACCCTGAAGGGCATGTTGCAGACATTCGTCAGCTACGGGCTCAGCCTTACAAGCCTGCTGTTGTGCCTGCTGACGATCATAATGGCATCGCATGCCCTGTCAAACGATGTAAAAAACCGCAGCATCTATCTTGTCGCCACCAAGCCCATCCGGCGATCTCAAATAGTCTGCGGCAAACTCCTGGGGCTCGTGATAGTGGATGTATTTCTGCTGGCGCTTTTTTCGGGGATCATCTACGGCCTGACGATGATGATACCGAAAATATCCGGAGCGAACGAGGCGGAGATCACGCAGGTCCAAAAGGAATTTTTTACCGCCAGGGTGAGCCTGACCGACCCTGTTGACAAAGACATGGTCAAAGAACTGACCTTGCAGGCCTATGCCAAACTTCAGGCCGACGGCCAGATGCCCGAAAAGATGAGTCCGCGCCGGGTCCTGCAGGAATTGCAGGGACAGCAAATACTAAAGGCCAGTGTCGTCGAGGTCGGTACGGAAAAAGTGTGGGAATTTGAAAATATCCGCCTCGACGAAGATGTTGAGTCGATATTTGTTCGTTTCAAATACGATGTGGCCAGCGGACCTCTGGATACGCAGATCGTCAGCACATGGCTCGTTGGCGATTACAGGCAGATACAAGTGGGACTGGCCACCCTGCAAACCCCAATCCACTGGGAAGACCGTTCGGATATAATACGGACGTTCTACGAGTTCGAGGTCGATCGCAGCGTGATAGCCCCGGACGGTCACCTTTCCGTAGTCTTTCGCAACCATCTCACCAACCAGGGAACCGTAGTTCCAGAAGAAGTTCAGGTCCTTTTCAAGGCCGGAAGCTTTAGCAGCAATTATTTCAGAGCCGTACTGCTTATACTCGTTCGGTTGCTGTTTCTTGCCGGCCTGTCCGTGTCGCTTTCCACATGGCTGTCGTTTCCCGTGGCGGTCCTGGTCGGGATGGTGATCTTCGTAATGGGCACGGTCAACGGCTTCATAAACGAATCATTCGAATATCTCAGTACCGGGGCAAGCGTGATATACGGCCTGACCCTGAGACCGATCCTGTGGTTCCTGCCGCAATTCGACGGTGTGTTTAACCCGACTGAATATATTGTTTCGGGCAAGTTTATCAGTTGGCTCTTCCTGGCGGAGGTTTCGCTGACAACCGTCGCCGCCAAGACATTACTGCTGGTTTTGTTTGGAATATGGATATTCGGCAAACGCGAACTTGCCCGTACTACCGTATAGAGGGAATAATATGCAATGGCGTGACAGATTAATCTGGATACTTTGCTTTATTAGCGCGACGGGGCTTTTCTGGGTCTCTTCCTCGCAGCTTGATTCGATCAATTCGAGCAGGGAGGAGATGGGGCTCGTAAGCAATCCCGCTCTCGAGAACGCTCCTCCGTCGCTGGCGTTTGCCACGGTGGCAATGGGCGCGTTTCGCGGTCTTATCGTGGACATTCTCTGGCTTCGCGCCGACAGACTGAAACAGGAAGGCCAGTTCTTCGACGCCCGGCAGCTCGCCGAATGGATCACGATCCTTCAGCCCCGGTTCGCAAACGTATGGGATTTTCACGCATGGAACATGGCTTATAACATATCGGTAGCCATACCCGAATCTCAATGGCAGGACCGCTGGCGATGGGTTCGGAACGGCTACGAACTGTTGCGCGACAAGGGCATCGAGACGAATCCGCACGCCATAATGCTGTACCGTTCGCTGGCAATGATATTTCAGCATAAGATCGGCGGCTCCAACGATACTTGTCACACTCATTATAAACGCGAACTTGCCACGGAGATGAAGGCGCTCGTCGATCCCCGGACCAACGAACATTTCCAGGCCCTTGCAGACGCACCCGAGACGTTTTCGCAGATCATTGCCGACCCGGAAGTGGCGAAGTTCGTCACAGCCCTTCAGGAGACCGACGAGGTGTTCGCCGACCAGGAACGTTTCGTCGGCAACTACCTGGCGCTGCGACGCAGACCGGACAGTTTCGACCCAGCCGTATTCGATGTTATCGACCGTTTCAGGGCCACCGATGCGCTTGAAGCATTCGATACGTTTGCCAAGGCATACCAGTTGCGAAACGTCTGGAAACTTGAACTCGACCTGCTGCTGGAGATCAACGCCAAACACGGCCCGATCATATCCGGCGACCCGAACGACCGTGACCCGCTGGATTGGGGACATCCCGATACTCATGCGATTTATTGGGCGGAACTCGGCCTCCGCCGGGCAGGCAATCCCGAACGGTACTCAACCGACGAAAAGAACACCGACCGAATAGTCTTCCACAGCCTCCAAAGCCTGTACCGGAGAGGGAATCTCATCTTTTACCCCGTCCCGGACCAACTGCCAAGCGTCTTCCTTCGCCCGGACCTGCGAATGTTCGAGGTTTGCGATAAGGCATGGCTGGACACTATTGAAAAATATGAGACTATGGAAGACGGTACAGCCATGGGCCTTCACACCGGACATCGCAACTTTCTGATAAATGCGGTCGCCTCGTTCTATCAGGCAGGCCAGATCGCAAAGGCAGGAAAAATTTACAGCCAGATCAGAAAGCTCTATCCCCGTGAGGACACGACCGTCTCGCTTCTCGAGTTCGTCAGGAATCGGATCGCCGATGAACTGGAACTGCTCGGTGGAAAGGACGCCGCTGAATTCATATTGTTCACACTGCGCGAAGCGTATTTCAGATATACCGTGCATCAGGACAAGGAGGCCTTCGGTAGAGAAAAACTCTGCATGGAGGCCTACGAACTGTTCAGGCAGCAATGGGGCGACGAGGGGTTCGACAGGGAGATACCGCCCTTCGAAGTGCTAAGATATCTTGCACTGTTAGGCTTCATAAATGACGAGTTCTACCCTGAATATCTACGCCAAAGCCTGATGAGCCGAATAAGGATCGAACGTCCCGAACTGTTCGAAAAACTCGCCCAGCAGGAAGGCTCGCTCATGCAGATGATGGAGCAATACCAGAACCAGCAGCAATAATCGAACTGATAGAGCAATACCAGAACCATCAGCAGCAATCGAACTGACCGTCGGCGACATATCGCCCGAGGGCCCAAGCCCGGGATACCTGTTTTGGCAAATAATCAATTGACAAAGAATATGCTACGCCTTCTAATAGCCCCTCTGTGATTTTGCTTGTTTTCTATTCCAGACACATCGGTTGTGATTTGTGCGGACATTTATTATTTAGGTGAGTTCTTATTATGGCGGCAACTATGGAACAGTTGACCGATTCGCAGAAAAAGGCGGTATTGCACCATGGCGGTCCATTACTGGTCTTAGCCGGCCCCGGCAGCGGCAAGACGCGTGTCATTACCAGCCGGATCGCCGAACTGATAAACTCCGGCGTCAGGCCATACAACATCTGCGCGATAACCTTTACGAACAAGGCTGCCGAGGAGATGCGTCAGCGGGTCTCGGCAAACGCAAACGCCGCGGATGTGCACATCAGCACCTTTCATTCCCTCTGCGTGCGAATACTTCGCAGATATGCCGAACAGGCAAAGATCAGCAGCAATTTCAGCATCTACGACCAGGACGACCAGATTCGGTGCGTCAAGCTGGCGATCAAGCAAAGTAACGTCGACGCGAGCAATTTTACACCGTCGAAGATGCTAAACGCCATTTCCCAGTTGAAAAATGACATGGAAACGCCCCAGGCCGTACAGGACAGGTCGTATGATTTTTTCTCGAAGACATTGGCGAAGATCTACACCTCTTATCAGCGAATTCTCGAGCAGAATAACGCGCTTGATTTCGACGACCTGCTGGTAAGGACCGCGTTTCTGCTGCGCGATGAGCCGGGCGTTCGCAGCGAACTTTCCCGGCGATATCGGTACCTGCTCGTCGACGAATATCAGGACACCAACCATGCCCAGTATCAGATCGCCCGCGGCCTCGCTCTTGATCACGGCAATATCTGCGTAACCGGCGACCCGGACCAGTCGATCTATCGCTGGCGAGGGGCTGACATCGCCAACATACTGATCTTCGAAGAGGACTGGCCCAGTGCCGTCGTCGTTAAACTCGAAGAAAACTTTCGCAGCACGCCCAACATCCTGACTCTCGCCGACAAACTCATCTCAGCCAACACCAAGCGAAAGGAAAAAGTCCTCATCGCCACCCGCCCCGCCGGCAGCGAGGTCGAAATATGCGGTTTTGCCGACGACACGACCGAGTCCGAAAATGTCGCCGACAACATCCGCCAATTGTTAGACGAAGGCGCAGACCTCAATGACGTTGCGATATTCTACAGGGTAAATGCCATGAGCAGAACGCTCGAAGAGGCGCTTGTTCGCGAGCAGATCCCCTATCAGGTCGTTCGAGGCGTCGAGTTCTACGGACGCAAAGAAATTCGTGACATGCTCAGCTATCTCAAGCTAATGGCCAACCCGGACGACAACATCGCCTTCCAGCGGGCGGTCGGCACCCATCCCAGGGGCATCGGCAAGACCACGCTTGACCGGCTGGCGGCATTTGCACACTATAACGGCCTTTGCCTTTACGAAGCGGCCCGGCATATCGAGAACGTCGATTCGATCTCAAAGGCCGCACGCGGCAAAATCGCCGGCTTCATCCACATGATTGAGCAGCTCAAGGAGGATCTGGGCGGTGAAGTCGCCCCGCTTATGGACAGGACGTTCAAAGAGACCGGCCTTCTGGATCATCTCAGGAAAAACTCCGCCAAAGGCAGCGATGCGATAGACAATGTCAGCGAACTTATCAACTCAGCGGCAAGATACGACAGCTCCACCGAAGAGCCGTCGCTGCTCGACTGGCTCCAGACGATCGCGCTCTACAGCGACACCGACGCCTACGACCAGCAGAGCGGCAAGGTCTCCCTGATGAGCCTCCACGCAGCCAAGGGGCTCGAGTTCGCCAATGTCTTTGTCGTCGGGCTCGAAGAAGGAATCCTGCCCCATGAAAGAAGTATCGGCACCGACGAGGAACTCGAGGAAGAAAGGCGGCTGTTCTTCGTCGGCATGACGCGGGCCAGGGACAACCTCACCGTCAGCTATGCCAAACACCGCACCTTCCGCGGCCAGTTCCTGCGGACCGTGCCGTCGCAGTTCCTTTACGAGATCGGCTATGACGCCAGCGAGTACCAAACCGGCCTCAATTATGAACCGTTCGAGGACGATGGCATCGCCTTCACCAAGACCCGACCAGAAGCCGAACCCGGCGATACGGCTGGGCAAGCCGGCAGATTCGTGCCCGGCG
>DAOVVQ010000162.1 GCA_030637065.1 Planctomycetota bacterium | reverse complement strand
CGATCAGGTCGTGGCTGTACTGGACCTTTTTGCTGGCGACGCCCTGACCGTACGACCCTTCGCCGGGGACGACGTTCTTGAGCGGAACGCGTTTTTTGTTTCGCATCAGGAAGGTCGGGTAGTAGTTGTGTGCATGGTGCTGGTCGAGGTATCCGAAGAAGTAGTCGAACCCTTTCTTGTTGGGTATGCCGGTCGAGCCTTCGTGCCCGTTGCCCCATTTTCCTATCAGGGCGGTCGAGTAGCCGGCGTCCTTCAGCAGCATCGCGACGGTCACATCTTCGGGCCTTAGATTATTCTTGCCGTTGCCGCGGATGTAGCAGTGCCCGGTGTGCAATCCGGTCATAAGCGAGCATCGCGACGGTGCGCAAACGGTACTGCCGGAGTAGTGGTCGGTGAACTTCATGCCGTCAGCGGCCATTCGGTCCAGATTGGGGGTCATTATCTGTTTCTGACCGTAACAGCCCAAGTCGCCGTAGCCTAAGTCGTCGGCGAGGATGTAGATGATGTTGGGTTTGGAGTTCTTCTTCGCCCTTTTCTTTGCAGCAAGGGCAGCGCCCGGCAGGAGCAGTGAGGCGGCACCAAATCCTGCCGCTTTTAGAAACTGACGTCTGTTTGTGGTCATATTCTTTCCTTTCGATTATCCCTGGTATACTGTCTGATATTTTATGAACATCACGCCATTGGCGTCAATTCTGACCTGCTGTCTTGCCTCTCTGCTGAGAAGCGGACGCTTGTTCCAGATGTCCGTGAATTTGTAGTCTTTATCTTCGTCCAGGCCCATTCTCATCTTGCCGATGATGATGTCCTTCGCCTTATCGCTACGATTAAAGACGCCGATCCATCCTTTGCCGCTGGGGCGCTTTTGCGGTGTCACCCATATTTCAGTGTCACCCGACTCGAATACCTTGTGGCCCATAACGCCATTCTGATTGCATTCGAGCATGTCGGGATCGGTCATCAGGCTCAGCGAAAAATCGTCCATCGTAGGCAAATCGCCGCCGACCATCAGCGGGGATGCCGCCAGGGCCCGCATCGTGATAAACGTGTACATCTGCGGTTTGGTAAACAGCGACCATCGCGTAGTCCCTTTGCCGGAGAGCGCGACGAGTCCTTCTTTGGCGTCCTCGTGTCCGCCGTGGCCCTTTGCACTTACATGCTCGGGCGGTGCCATCAGGGCCAACTTGCCGAATGGGATCATGTCCATATCGATCCAGAAGCCCGGCCGTTCCTTCCCCTGCCATTTTCGCCATGCGTCGAAGCATTCATTGATGCCTTTCGTCTCGTCCCAGACATCGCTGGTAACACGGAGCAGGTTGGCGGTGCGGAATGATTCGATGTGGTCCGGATCGACCGATCCGCCCGGCGACAGGCTAAGGACGATCGGTCTGCCGCACCGGGCGATGGCCCGGGCGAGACCTTCGACCTCTTTGGGGTAGGGGACGATGTCGTCGGCCTTGATATAATCGATGCCCCAGCCGGCCAACTGGTCGACGAGGCTGTTGTAGAACTCCTGGGCGCCGGGCTTGTCCATATTTACGCCGTAGTTGTAGGCGCACCACCTGCATACGCTCGATGTGTCGGCGATGTCGGCAGCGCGGTACTTCGTGCCCTTGATCGGCAGGTTCATTTCGACCGCCTTTCGCGGTATCCCCCGCATCAGATGAACGCCGAATTTAAGGCCTAATTCATGCGCACGGTCGATGAGGGGCTCTAATCCGTTGGGAAAATAGGTCTTCGACGGTTGCAGGAGGCCGTATTCGTTGATGCGAACATCGGAGGCGTGCTTCTCAGCGGCGTAGATCGTCCCTTCGATGAGCTTGTATTCGCCGAACCAACCGTTATCAACGACGAAATGCTCGTAGCCGAAGGGCTTTAGCTTCTCCGCCATCGCCTCGATATTGGCAAGGGCAGCCTCTTCGTGGAGGTAGACGCCGTAACAATCGAAACTGTTCCAGCCGAGGGGCGGCTTTAGTGCCAGCTTAATCGAGCCGGCTTTGCGGTTATTCTTCCTGGCAGCTAAAGCGCCTGGACTAAGGGCTGCGATAGTTGTTAATGAGATGAACTGACGTCTGTCAATTATCGGTGTCATTTTGTTTTCCTGATGAATGTCTGTCGTTATTTAGCCCTGTTCTTGGGTTTCTCTACGGTATTTTTTGGGCTCTCAGGTGCATCGTAGGTTGGCGTTAGCACAGCCATGCGTTTCTTGATCCGCTGGTGCTCGGGTTTGTTCGCAAGATTGGTCCACTCCATCGGGTCGCTGTCGTGATCGTAGAGTTCTTCGGTACCGTCGGCATAGCGGTTGTATCGCCATCTTTCCGAACGAATCGAATGGTTGCCCCTTCCCATTGTGGTTAGCGTCGGGTAGTTCCATACCGTTTGCGGATTGGCGAACAAGGGCGCGATGCTTCGCCCGGAGATATCGTTTTTCTTTGGCAGATTGCACAGGTCGACCAGTGTCGGGTACAGGTCCATAAGGTTGACAACGCGGCTGCATGTTTCGCCGGGCTCTGTAACGTCCGGCACCTTTATGATCAGGGGCACACGGGCGGATTCTTCCCAGAGGTGGGTCTTTCGGTACTTGAGCTTTTCACCTAAGAACCAGCCGTGATCGCCCCATACGACGACGATGGTGTTGTCGGCATATTTGCTCTTTGCAAGGGCGTCGAGGATCACGCCTACGCAGTCATCGGCGTAGCTGACACATGCCAGATATGCACGGGTGGCCTCTTTGAACCTGCCATATTTTTTTACACGCAGAAAATCGTTGGAGGCCTGAAACTTGACCTTGCCGTCGGGAGTCTTTATGTCCTCGAGGTCGTCTTCGTGAAATTCGGGAACCTTGATATCTTCGAGCGGGTACATATCGAAATATTTTTGCGGTACGTACCAGGGCAGGTGCGGTCTTGAGATTCCGACCGCCATGAAGAAGGGTTTGTCGAATCGGTGTTTGAGTTTGTCCGCAGCCCACAGCGCCGTTTGGTAGTCCTTGGTCCCTTCGTCGTCGCCGGTAGTGCTGCCCCAGTCGAGAGGGGATCCGCTTTGTCGCGTCCCCGGATTCAGGGGCGGCATCCTGTTGGCCGGTCCGTTGCTTGTATCGGGGCCACCGCTGCCCCGGCTTGAGGTTGGCGACCATTCGTTGTAGGCCCACTGGCCCTCGTCCAGGCCCTCAGCGGTCATGTGCTTGTGGAATATTTTTCCGCAGGAAAGGGAAAAGTAACCGTGTTTGGAAAAGTACTGCGTGATGGTCAGGGCGTCTTTAGTCCGCGGGGCGTTTTTCAGGTTTTGGGAATTGCCGTAAACTCCGGAATCGGACGGCAATATGCCGGTCATCAGCGCCGAACGCGACGGGCAGCATACCGTCGCCGGGCAGTAGGCCCTGGAAAAGACCATCCCCCCGGTCTCGGCGAGCCGGTCCATATTCGGCGTGATAGCCTGATCATTACCGCCGAAACAGCCGATCCAGTCGTTGAGGTCGTCAATGGCGATGAACAGGACATTGGGGCTTTTTGGCGGTTTCGCAGCGAGAACAGCGGTTGTCGGTGCAAAGATCAAGGCCAGAAGTACTGCAATTGCAAGTTTCTTTCTCATACTCGGCATTCCTTTCAAGAACTGGATAAAGAAAACGTTTTCCCTCCTCGGGAAAAGACATTTGCGACAAAAACCAACCATAAACAGAGACGTTAATCGCACACATTCTATTTCAAATCACCCCCTGCGCCAAGGGTTTATGCTTATTTGGGCGGTTTGCTGCGCAAATCCCAATGCGTCGGGATTTGCGCAGCAAGGGTGGCAGCGCGTTTGCGCAGCAAACCGATGGGCGTATGCACAGTGGCGCCGGCCATCGGTTTGGCTTCGCCAAACACGCTGCCACCCACTTGAGAGACGAATGTACTGTGCTAATTGCCAAGGTAGTCGACTATCATGACGGTTATGTTGTCGTATCCTCCGGCTGTGTTGGCTTGTTTGATGAGGGTTTGGCAGGCTTTTTGCGGGTCGGATTCGTTGTGGAGTATGGCTGCGATGGATTTGTCATCGAGCATGTCGGTCAGTCCATCGGAGCATAACAGCAGGCGGTCGTTTTTCACCAGGCCAAACGACCTTACGAACGGGACCGCCGTCTCTTCCATCCCGATATAGTGTGTTATCTGGCCCTGAGCGGGGTGGTTCTCGGCCTCGTGGGGCTCGATGTGGCCGTTTTCGATCAACTCGGAGATGACGGAATGGTCCTTGGATAATTGAACGAATCTTCCGCTGCGAAGGCGATATATGCGGCTGTCGCCGAGATTGGCGATGTATGCACGGCGATTCCGGATCAGGGCCATGACCAGCGTCGCCCCCATCTCCCTGTAGCCCGATTCGCTGGTCCCTTCCATGCGGAGCTGTCTGCTCTGCTCGATGACAGCCTTCCTGAACATCTCGCGAACAGGCCGACAGCGGGCGCTCCTTAGCCGGTGGAGCCTGTTTTCGATCATTGCCGGCAGGTCCTGAACGACGATCTTCGAGGCGAGCGCGCCTCCGCGATGTCCGCCGAGCCCGTCGGAGACGAGAAAAAAGCCCACCTCCGGCTCAACGATCAGGGCATCTTCATTTTCGTCGCGGCACCTGCCCCTGTCGGTAGCGCTCGCCCACCTCAAGGGCAGTTTGGTGAGTATATGCGGGCTGACAGTATTCTGTATTTGAGTCTGGCGGTCCATTGGCGGCCCATTCAGATCAGGCTTTGTTTACACCAGGGACAGTAGTTCCAGTAGTTAGTATCGACCGACCAGCCGCATTTTCCGCAGATTTCCGGGAATGGCCAGACCCGCCACGGTTTTTGGTGCTTTCTGCGGCACCAGGGGCAGTACCGCATAAATCGCGTGATCTTGCCGCTGCAATGGCTGCAATGGGCGTGATGGGCGATATTGAGCCTCTTTTCGGGGATTTGGGGCTCAAAACCGGACCCATAGCACCACGGGCAATAGCGCCACTCGCCAAGAATGCCCTTGTGGCATCGCGAGCAGATATGGGTAAGCTGCGTGCAGTCGTCGTAGCGGTTTTTGGTGCTCGAGCACCAGGGGCATATCCGCATCGCCTCAGCAACCGGCTCGCCGCAATCGACACACAGATAGAGCAGTGGGAAAATCTTACTATACCGTTTGGTATAGGTCTGGCGGCGCAATTGGCGCCAATCGAGCTTCTTTTCGCCGGCTGACGGCAGGGCAAGGGCGGTCCTGAGGGCCCGCGGCATCGCCTGGTGCATGGCAGCTAACATCTTCTGGGCGTTGGCGAATCGTTTGGCTGGGTCGACGGACAGGGCCTTTTTGATGAATTTTACGAACTCGACATTTGTTCGCTGGCGAAGGCGCTGCTCCTGCGGCATGGGCCACTTAAAGGGCCATCGCGGCAGCCGGCCGGTGAGGTATTCATACAATACCAGCCCAACGGCAAAGCAGTCGCTTCGATAGGTGGGTCGCCCGTACGCCTGCTCGGGCGCGACATAGCCAGGCGTGCCGTAATCGTCGACGGTCTTCATGCGGCCCTTGAGGTGGAAGCTGATCCCGAAATCGCCCAACGCCGCCCGCCCGTTGGGAAACAGAAAAATGTTGCCCGGCGTAACGTCGCAGTGGACCATCCGATGGTCGTGGGCATAGGCCAGACCCTGGAGCACCTGGATGACGATCGACATGATCTTCCGCACGCCCATCGGCCTTGATTTGTCGTCGAGGGTACCGACGGACAGCTCGGTGGCGAGTATCGCGTGGCCGTCGATGATCTCGGCGTTCTTTACAGGCATTATATGCGGGTGCCTCAGTTGCGCGACAAGCCGGACCTCGCGGAGTATGGTCTGGTTGTCCCGTTTGCCGTTGACATCCGCCTGGGGAATCTTCAGGGCCACCCAGATATCTTCGACCCGGTCGCGGGCCTTCCAGACCTCGCAGTAACCGCCGATGCCGAGACGCTTTTCGAGCTGATATTTGCCCAACACCCTTCTCCGCGTCAGACGCAGCTTACTCTTGCCGGCGGGCGGTTCTTTAACCATACGGGTTGGTGGACACATCCTGCTTTACTCCCCTGTATTGCAACGACGCATACCTTAAATACACGTTCATTTTATCACAGGAAAACCGTTGTTCAACAAAATTGCAGCCCAACAGCAAAAAAAAACGAATGGGTGGCAACACCTTTCAGAAGGGTGCAAATGTGGGTGGCAGCGCGTTTGCGCAGCAAACCGATGGACGAATGCACACTGGCACCCACCATCGGTTTGGCTTCGCCAAATCCCGATGTACATCGGGACCACCCGGACGAAACACCTGATTTTGCAATTTGATTTGTAGCGCGTAGGATGGGTAACTCGTTACCCATGCGGTTCTTTAAGGCCATCCGTGCAGCATGGGTAACAAAGTTACCCATCCTACGGGACTGCCGCTCTTGGTCAGGGTGCATAGGGGGGCTTATTATCGATTCAGCCTTGCTTTTACACCTTCAGGAAATATTCCATCATCTCACAGCCGTGTTCGACCCTGAAGCCGGATTGGGCCGCGTTTTCTTCGCTGAAGGGTTTGCCGAGGATGCCGTTTACGCCGCTGCCAGCCATGGCAAACGGTACGGGCTCGTCGGAATGGCCCCTGGTCTCGACGAGGGTCGGATGGTCGGGCATGACGAGTATGCGGTAGTTGCCGTACTCCTTGAGGGCCTCGTAGACCGGTCCGACGATGTATTTATCGATCTGCTCGATGGTCTTTTTCTTTAGAAGTGCGTTTCCGCTGTGGGCCGCTTCGTCGGGCGCTTCGATGTGGACGAAAACGAGGTCGTATTTCTTCAGCGCCTCGATGGCGGCGTCGCCTTTGCCTTCGTAATTGGTATCAACGTAACCTGTTGCCCCTTCTACGGTTATCAGGTCAAACGCCACGAGCTTTGCAAGGCCCTTGACCAGATCGACGGCGGTGATAGCGGCGCCCTTTACGCCGAATCGCTTGTAGAAGCTATCGAGCATGGCCTTTTGGCCCTCGCCCCAGAGCCAGACCGAGCTTACCGGGTTTTCGCCGAGGTCCTTTCGGACGCGGTTGACCTCGTGATTGGCGAAAAGCCGCTGAGACCGGGCCATAATGTCGATCAGCAGGTCGGAATTTTTGCCGTGGGGCATGTTTTTGGAGACCTTCTGGCCGATGATATCGTGTGGCGGCTGGGTCTTTATCTTCTTGAAGTCAAGCCCGGTAATGACGCACAGGTGCCTGTAGCTAAGGCCCGTGTGCAGGCGGATTCGGCTGTCGGTAAGGGCGGCCTGGAGCTCTTTGATGAGTTGAACGGCCTCTTTGGTCGAGATGTGTCCTGCGCTGTGATCGGCCATCTGCTCGTCGGCCATTGTCACCAGATTACAGCGGAAGACCCAGTCATTCGGCGTAAGTTTGATACCCTGTGCAGCCGCTTCCAGCGGGGCCCTGCCGGAATAATACCTCAGCGGGTTGTAGCCCAGCAGGCTCATCTGGGCGACGTCGCTCCCCGCAGCCATGCCCTCTGGGATGGTCCGGACGATGCCCTGTTTGCCTTCGGTGCTGATGCGGTCGATGTTGGGTGTCTCAGCGGCCTCGATAGCAGTCTTGCCGCCCAGGATATCCAGCGGATCGTCGGCGGCACCGTCAGGAATGATTATGGCGTATTTCATATTTAGTCCTGATCCTCCGGGATATCGACGATCCTTATGCACACCGGCTCTGCGCCGACGACGTCTGACCGGGCCAACTCCTCCAACGCCGCGGTCATATTCTTCTGGCTGGTCGGATGCGTGGTTACGACTACGGGTACGGTGTTATCCGGTCCGGTTCCTTCGTGCTGGAGGACGCCGGTGAGGCTTATCTCATGGTCGCCTAGGATTTTGCTGAATGCCGCGACGACTCCGGGCCGGTCCGCAGCCATGAGCCTTACGTAGAATCGACAGTCAATATTGCCGATGTCGCTGATCATGGATTTCGTCTCTTCGGCGTCTTTGCCGGTGAGATTTTTGAAGGCCTGCTGATAGCTGCCGGTCGCGATCTCGATAATGTCGGCGACAACGGCGCTGGCGGTGGGCATCATCCCCGCTCCTCGCCCGTAGTACATCGTGTGCCCCACGGCGTTGCCGAAGATGCTGATAGCGTTAAACGGTCCGTCGACGCGGGCTAAGGGGTTATCCGGGTGAATAAAGGACGGGTGGACACGGAGCGATATCTTGCCGTTTTCGCCGGCCTCAGCGATAGCCAACAGTTTCAGGACATATCCCATTTCCTTGCCGTAGCGGATATCGTCGATGCTGACGTTTTCGATCCCTTCGATGTAGATGTCGTCAAGCGATATCCGGCAGCCAAAGGCCAACGAACCGAGGATCGCCAGCTTGTGGGCGCTGTCGGCGCCGTTGATATCAAGCGTCGGGTCCGCTTCGGCGTAGCCCTTTTCCTGGGCCTGGCCAAGGGCGGTCGTAAAGTCCAGGCCTCGCTGGGACATATTGGTCAGGATGTAGTTGCAGGTGCCGTTCAATATTCCATAGAGGGCCTCGATGCGGTTTGCCGCCAGGCCGGTCCGGATCGCCAGGACGATCGGTATTCCGCCTGCGCAACTGGCCTCGAAGCCGATACAGCGGTTGGCGTCGATGGCGGCGGCGTAGAGCACCGTGCCGAACTTGGCCAGGAGGGCCTTATTCGCGGTGACGACGTGCTTGCCGGACTGGAGCATCTTAAGCTGGAGGTCCTTGGCAAAGG
>DAOVVQ010000112.1 GCA_030637065.1 Planctomycetota bacterium | reverse complement strand
TTCCACAGGAAATTAGCTCGCACTCTCCTGCCGCCCGGCCCATCAGGCAGGGTGCCGCCCGAAAGCGAGTAATACATATTACCCTTTTTCCAGATACACGGATCGAAGATGCGGTAGGGTCGGACGTTTTCGTTCGGATTCAACGTGATAACGGCCTTGCCGGTTACCTTCTCCCAGTTCAGGAGCAGCGGATCGCTCGATACAGCGACCATATTGCCAACAGTCGTCCCGTGATACATCGCGATCACGCGGTCCTTTTCGACGTACGTCGAGCCGGAAAAACATGCCCTCTCCGGATTGGGATAGATCGCATACGGCAGGTCGCGCCAGTGGACAAGATCGTCGCTGATGGCGTGTCCCCAGTGCTGCCGTCTGTCTTCCGGCGGATAGGCCTGGAAGAACAGGTGCCACTGACCGTTCCAGAAGCAAAGTCCGTTGGGGTCGTTGAGATGGTGTTTGGGATTTACGAAATGATAGAGTGGCCGGTGCGGATCGGAGGCCATCGACCTTCGCTCCTCGGCAAATCGCAGCATCAGGGGGTTGGTCTTTAGTTGCCGCTCCTGCTCCCGTAGCGTATTGGCGAAGGTGAATTTCGGAACCTTCGATTCATTGCTGGCCAGTTGTTTTTTGCCGGCTGCGAGTATGCTGCGGGTCGGCAATGTCAAAGCGGCGGCCATTAAGCCTGTCTGTCTTAGAAAAATGCGACGGTTAATATTATCCATTGAACACCTCCTGAAAAATTATTAGAGTTTATGTTCTATTTTGTTTCTTGCGGGATAAAATAGTCATTTACATCCCGATGGTTTCAGTTCTCTAAGGCGGATGTCCTTAAAGCCCGCCTGGGTTCCGCTGCCGTGGTCCTGGAGGGCGATAAGGCCCGAGGTCATTTTGTATTTCGTTTCTTCGTCGGTTAAGTCGCTGAAAATTATTCCGTTTACCTTGTGAATGAGGCGATTGCCGCAGGCTGTGATGACCATCTCGTTCCACTGGCCCTCCTTAAACGCGGCCTGAATTTCTTCGGCATCGGCAACCTGCTCGACGGTCTTTTCCCCATCGGGCGCGATATGCACCTTCTGGCCGGCGAGCGAAAGCAGACTCCGGTATTTCTCCGGAGGCTTGGAATGGTGCCAAAGACCCATCTTTTCCCGGCTGGCGATCTCGGCCTGGTAGCCGCGAACCTGATAGGGCTCGAACTCGGTAGACCGCACCTGAACGCCGGAGTTGCCGTTTAGGAACTTAAACTGCAAACGCAATTCCAGGTCCTCATACTCGCCGCCCCTGTATATCAGCCACTGATTACCCTTTTCGCCGGTGCACCATATCGCCCCATCGCGAACCTCCCACGCGCCCTCAATACCATCCCAGCCGGAAAGATCCCGGCCATTAAAAATACTCTTAAACTCACCGGGCGAACCAACCTTAACGGACGAGCAGCCTGCTAAAACCACAACTAATAATACAATAGAAGAATATCTCATAGCTTTCACCTCAAAAATCATTCAATACCTAATTTTTTTTGCATCTGCTCAAGGGGTACGCCCTTGGTTTCGGGCACCATTACTTTTACCCAGACGAGTTGGAGTACCATCATGAAGCAGAAGAAGGAGAAGACGGTTGCCGGCGCGAAGGCCTCGACCATTTCCGGGAAGAACCGCGTCAGCAGCGCCGCGAATATCCAGTGTGTAAAGCTGCCGAGGGCCTGGCCCGAAGCGCGGTTGCGGTTCGGGAATATCTCGCTGATGAAGACCCAGATGACGGCTCCCTGGCCGATCGCGTGCGCGGCGATAAACGCAAAGATGCAGGCTGGGACGATCGCAAAGTTTTCGGTAGAGAATGCCCATGCGCAGAGGCCGAGCGAACCAATGTAGCCAAACGACCCGATATACAGCAGCGTCCGCCGCCCCAGCTTGTCGATCAGCCACAGGCCCACAAACGTAAAGATCAGGTTGGTCACCCCGATGCCGACCGATTGCAGCAGGGCCGCTTTCGAGCCAAGGCCGGTCATTTCAAAAATGCGAGGCGCGAAATAGAGGATCGCGTTGATGCCGGCGAGCTGGTTAAAAAATGCTATGAAAAAGGCCAATGAGATCGGCGTGATCAGCCGGGCAGTAAAGAATTTCGAGGCCCGTTCGACATGGCTTACCGAGGCCTCAACTTCGTTGGCCAATGTATTGAGGTCCTCGTCAGTTGCATCAGGCATAATACGGCGAAAGACGTTGATCCCGCCTTCACGGTCGCCGCCATGAGTGATCAGCCATCGCGGGCTTTCCGGCAGGCCGAAGCACAACACCGTATAAACCAGCGCCGGAATTGCTTCCACTCCCATCATCCAGCGCCAGGCGTGTTCTCCAACCCCGCCCAGCAGGTAGTTAGACAAAAAGGCGATGAGAATACCGAAGACGATATTGAACTGAAACATGCCCGCGAGTCTCCCGCGGTATTGGGGCGGTGATATCTCGGAAATATACAGCGGTGCCGCCACGGTGGATATCCCGATCCCCAGACCGCCGATGAACCGGGCGATCATGAAGGAGTAGACCTCCGGTGCGTAGGCCGAGCCGACGGCGGAAACGAAGTAGAGAACACCGATCGAAAGCAGGGTTTTGCGGCGGCCCAAACGTTCCGTCGGCCAGCCGCCAATCAGCGATCCGAGAACCGTCCCCCACAGCGCCATGCTGATAACCCATCCGTGTACCGAAGCGTTCAAGCCCCAAAGATCCTGAATGGTTTGTTCGGCGCCGGATATGACCACCGTATCGAAACCAAACAGAAATCCCCCAAGAGCCGCTACTACCGCACTTTTGATCAAAAAATAGTGGATCTTCATATCCAGGTCTCCAGTTCCGTTAAAATCCTTTTCCTTTTATAAACGCCGCTATTCGGACAGAAATTGCATTATTTTGGCATCATATTCCGGAATAGCGCCGCTTTTTGACGCGACAAAGGCCCCGACACGGTTGGCGGCGGCGGTTGCTTGCCGGCTGGTGCATCCGTTCAGTTTTTTGCAGAGGAATACCGCTGAGAATGCGTCGCCTGCGCCTATCGTATCTGCGACCTCGACTTTATGGCCTTCGATGACCTGACAGCGGCCTCCATCAAAGATCATTGCGCCTTTTTCGCCCATAGTTACAACAATATCTTTAATGTCCATCTGCCCGGCTAATTTTCGGCAGAAATCCTGCATGTCCATCCCGGGTGCATCAAAAAGAAGCTGGGACAATACCCCGACTTCGTCGTCGTTTAGTTTGAGGATATCGCAGGCCCCAAGGGAGGCGGCCAGAATGTCTTTATTGTAATAATTCTGGCGGAGGTTGACATCGCAGAATATTCGTGTGCCGCTACCGCTGAGCCCGGCAAGCAATCGCATGAGCGAATCGCGGGAAACCTCGTTGCGTTGGGCGAGCGTGCCAAAACAGAATACATCGAATCGGCTTTGGACTATTTCGCGGATCGTCTCGTCGTCAAGGTCGATAAAATCATAAGCAACCGGCTCGTGGATTATATAGTCCGGCTGGCCGGTAGCGGAGATGACGGCGTCAACCGTTCCTGTCGGGTGTTTTTCGTCTATCCGGACATACCGGCAATCGATTTGCATCTTCTCAGCCGCAGCCAGGGCGGTTTGTCCGCGGCTGTCTTTGCCAAGGCGTGAGATCATGGCGCAATCGCCGCCGCATCGCCCGGCGTGGGCGGCGAGGTTAAACGGTGCGCCCCCAAGGTATTCCTGCGAGTCTACGATATCCCAAAGTACTTCACCAAACGACAACAGTTTCACATTTACTCCTGATTAGAATGCCCGTTCCCTGGGGATTAGTATACAAGCGGCGTCGTGATATTTCCATGAAAATATCAGGTCAGGCCGGTTAGCCTGATTTGGTCACACTGTCGCGTCTAATGCCTCCTGAACGGCACTTCGCACGTCCGCGCTTGGGTCTCCTGTCATTGTCAGCAGGGTCTCCCGTGCCGGCCCAGCCGCCGGTCCGAGGATCGTGCATCCGGTCGCAGCCCAGTATCGAACGACGTTTTCTTCGTCGCTTAGCCGGTTTATCAGCTCGGGGAGATTGCCGACATCCCTCATGCTCGCTATCTCCGCGGTTTCTATGATCCTTTCGATGGGGAAACCATCCTGCCGAATAAGGTCGTAGATCGTCGTCCCTTCGCTTCGGTCGACCATCTCCTGTTCGGGAAGGAATCCGGCGTCTTTATTTTGCCGGACCCACCGGCCGGTCTCTTCGCGCATTCTTGTCAAAGTGGCTGCATATTGCGGGTCGCCGGCGAGATTATTAACCTCCCACGGATCGGCTTTGACGTCGTAAAGCTCCTCGGGCGGCTTTGTCTCCCAGAAGATGCTTTGCACATCGTTGCATCGGCCCGCCAGGTACTCGGCTTCCCATGACTGCGTGTTGGCCGCTTTCCAGAGGTAATTTAAATGCTGGCCGTAGATACGGTGCGGCATGTAGTTTCTGATGTACCTGTACTTCTTGTCGCGTATTGCACGCATCATATCGGTCACCTCGTCCATGCGATTGCGGAAGAGGTAGGCATATTCGCGGGGGTCCTCCTGCTGGTCGCCGAGAAAGGCCTCGCCCAGCATATAGTCGGGAATTTTAACACCAGCCAGACTAAGCAGGGTCGGCGCCAGGTCGACAAAGCTGACGATGCGGTCGGTTCGGGTTCCGGGTCTTCCGGGAGCGAAGTGGCTATATTTCTCCGGGAACCTGACGATCATCGGCACATGCGTTCCGGTTTCGTAGACGAAGCGTTTGCTCCTGCACAGGACGCCGCCGTGATCGGAGTAATAGAAGACGATCGTGTCGTCGACAAGCCCATCGGCTTCCAGTTCCGCGAGCACATCGCCGACCGCCTGGTCCATATCCTCTATCTTGTCGTAGTATTGGGCCCAGTCTTTGCGTATCTCCGTGGTGTCCGGGTGGTAGGGCGGAAGGGGGACGGTCAGGTAATCGTGGCGGATGACATCTTGTCTCTTGTGGATGCGGCTTTCGTGGCTGATGTTGGTGTTGAAGACGTGGAAGAACGGCTGACCCGGCAATCGGTCTTTGTAGGTGCCGCTGTCCCAGTGCGACTTGTCGCTCGTCTCGAAATTGTAGTCGGTCTTGCCCGGATTGGTGCAGTAGTAGCCGGCCTTTCGCAGGTAATGGGGGTAGGGCAGGATGGACCCGGGTATCGCGTATCGGCTCCGCATGTTGTGAGTGCCCATCGCAGAGGCGTACATGCCGGTGACGATCGTAAACCGCGTCGGTGCGCAGACCGGGGCGTTGGCGAACGCGTTATCGTAAACGACGGATTCGGTCGCCAGGTTATCGAGATTGGGCGTAGTCGCGAAGGTGTCGCCGTAACAACCCAGAAGCGGGCTGTTGTCTTCGCTGACTATCCAGAGGATATTGGGTTTTTTGGTGGTACTGAACCCGACCCGTAGCGACTCGTTGGACAGCAAGGCCGCACCTGCGACAGTTTTCAAAAAATCACGCCGATCCATTTTCATTTCCCCTCACATAGAAGCGATCTCTCGATTATCAAAGATTATTCGGGCCAGCTTTTCAGGATATTGCCCGAGGCGTCCTTTAGCATCAGCCCCTCGATGCGGACCTGTCCGGCTGAGGCGCAAGGGTCAAGCCGCAAGCCATAGAGGCGTTTCCGCTCGGGTATCTTCAAGGCGAAGTTTTGCCATTTGCCACCGTGCTCGACCGGAAATTCGAGGTGTCCACCCTTGGGCAGTATTGTTTGCTTATCGGTTGTCCAAAAAATCTCTCCGCCGCCGTCGGCGTGGCTTTGGACGCGGAAATGGAGCGTATACGGACCGGCGGCGTCGGCCTCAAGCCCCAATGTTTGAAAGGCAAGCCCCGGATCGTCGCCGCTGCATTCGAGCACGAGCTGGCCGTCGTCGATCTGCATCTCTGTACCCTTGCGGGCGCGGATGCTTTTCTGTTTAGCCGAAGATCTCGGTTTGCGCGCCGGCTCCTTATCGCCGTCAAAAAAACTCTTCGCTCCGGGAGAATCGTAGAGCGTCCATCTGTCATTATGGTATCCGGTTGCAGTTGCAGCGACGCTGGCGGTGTCCTTCTGCGACGCCATGAGAACATTTTCCGCCATGTCGTGCCATTGTTTTTCCATCCGCCGGGCGATCTCGGGGTATTTTGCGGCGAGGTTGTTTAGCTCGGTGCGGTCGGCGGCGATGTTGTAAAGCTCCCACGGCTCGCTGCGGAAGCTGACCAGTTTCCAGTCGCCGTCTCTCAGGCCGCGGTCGCTGCCGAATAGCAGATGGATCGGCGGACGCGAATCGAGGCTCCCCCCAGCCAGGATCGGGGCCAGCGAGACGCCTGCCAGTGGCGTCGGCTCGCGGTTGGGCCATTTCTTTGGTATGTCGACCCTGGCGACCTCGGCCAGCGTTGGCAGTACGTCGACGAGATGCGCCGGCGTATGGACCAGTGCGCCGGGTTTGGTCTTCAGGCCGGCGGGCCAATGCACGATCGCCGGCGTGGCAATACCGCCCTCGAACTGGTTCTGCTTATAGAAGCGAAACGGGCTGTTGCGTGCCCAGGCCCAGCCGGTGCAGTCATTCCATCTGACATCGGGGTCGTATGGCTCGCCGCTGAGTTGGCCGCTGATGTTGCCAAACGAGCAGGCGCCGTTATCGGAAAAGAAGAGGATGATCGTATTATCCAGTTCGCCGTTGCGCTCGAGGTCCAGAACCAGGCGGCCCACTTCGCGGTCGACCCGGTCGATCAGGGCGGCATACGCGGCCATGCGGCGGCTCTCCAACGAACGCATCTCCGGCGAAAGTTCCGTCCACGCCGGGACGTGCTCCGGTCGCAAGGAGGGCTTTACATCGGCAGCGAAAAGTCCCAGTTTTATCTGTTTCTTGGCGCGTGTCTCGCGTAGCTTGTCCCAGCCGCCCTCATACTTTCCGAGGTATCGGCGATAATCCTTCTCTAACGGCTGAACCGGGGCATGGGGGGCATTGAAGGCGACATAAAGAAACCAGGGCTTTTTCGCCTGGCGGGCCTCGTTGAGGAAGCCGAGGGCGAAGTCAACGTTGGCGACCGTCGTGTAGAAATCCTTTTCGGGGACGGTCCATTTCTCGCCATTCAGCCGGAAGGTGTTGTCGCCTTTATAGTAGTTGCAGGCCCCCGAAAGGTGGCCGAAGTAGCGATCAAAGCCAAAGTCGGTCGGCTCTGCGCTCAGGTGCCATTTGCCGGCCATGGCTGTGAAGTAGCCGCCCCGGCCTAATGTTTCGGCGACCGTTACGGCTCGGTTCATTTTCGTATCGCCGGCCTGGCGACACCATCGCCCCGACAGCAGGCTCACTCGCGAGGAATGGCATTTAGCTGTGTTGTAAAACTGCGTAAACCGCAGCCCTCCCGCCGCTAAGCCATCAAGCGTCGGCGTGGCGATCTCCGAACCGTAACAGCCCAGATCGGAGAACCCGAGATCGTCGGTAAGGATGACAAGGATATTAGGACGCGGTGGCCCGGCAAATAAAGGACCTGACATGGACAAGAGAAGGATCGCTATTATCATTTTGCCTGATTTCATCGTGGTTTTCCTTTTTATATTAACTTGTATTATCTGTTTAAGCCTTTATTTCGCGGTAAGCCTGATCACAAAGCCACCGCTTGGCAACATAGCCATATTTAATGTATCGCCGGCGTTTACTTTTCGCTCTTCTGTTTCGACAGGATAAGAACCGCTTTGCAGGTTATCCTTACAAATAAACGCCTCGTAATTACCCTTACCCAAAAAACTCAGGTCCAGATCGTAATCCTGCCGCTTGTCGGCATAGCCGTTGATCGCGGCTGCGTACCAGTTTTTTCCGTTTCTGCGGGCGAAGACAACCAGTTTATCGAGAGCCGACCCATCCATCACGATCGTCTCATCCCAGACGGTCGGCAGCGTGCGAATGATCTCGATGGCGTCACTTGCCAGATAATTATCGGGATGATCGGCCCAGCACAAATAAGGCGAGGTGAGTATCACAGCCGAGGCCAACTGCATCGAATGCGTAAATCCTTTGCCGTTTTCGGGATTAAAAATACCCGGCGTATAATCCGCATGGCCGGCGAGCATTCTGGTAAATGTCAGGTCTATATAGGCGGCTGTGGGCATTTTTGCCGCTCCGCCGCCGCCCCGAAGCTTCTCTCCGCCATAGATAGCTTCGCGCGTGACCTCATTGGGATAGGTGCGGGATTCTCCGGCTGGTATGGGGCATCCGTGGAAGTCGACCATAAGTTTGTGTTCGGCACAGACCTTGAGAAAGTTTTCCATGTAAGTCTTCCATTTGGAATTCTCACTTTGAATATAATCCAGCTTGATGCCCCTGGCCCCCGCATCGGCAATACGTTTGATCTCCGCCCGCATTTCATCGAGATTTTGACTGACCTGCACCGGCTTTAAGTTCCAGAACTTACTGTCCGGAGAACCCTGCAATTCAAGATTCAAACTCACATCCGAACATTTCCACGCAAATATTCCGACGTCCTTTTTCGCGGCATAGTCACAGAGCAGCTTTAGATAATCATACGGGTCCCTCGTCTCATCCTGCCACGTTTTGCCCTGATCCCATCCGATATCGACGAGATGGTATTGGGCTCCCATTTCGGCTGCCTTATCCACCAGCATCATCTGCGTTTCGTGATCATTAGACAGCCGGGCCCACCAATTCCAGGTGCTCTTGCCCGGTTTGATCCAATCCTCATTTAAACCCCTTGGAAAAAGTTTCGGGTCCGGCGGCGGGCAGACGTTGGCGATGAGATCACAATTTGTCAGTT
Organism: Planctomycetota bacterium; assembly: GCA_030637065.1. GTDB lineage: Bacteria > Planctomycetota > Phycisphaerae > Sedimentisphaerales > Anaerohalosphaeraceae > DAOVVQ01. The sequence continues at coordinate 2,271 of DAOVVQ010000112.1, read as the reverse complement.
CATTTAAGCTATCGACGCTGCAAATGATCTTCCACGCTGTGGCGACAGGCCCCTTGACCCGCCATCCATCCGGTTTCTCGACATAAACAACCCTGAATTTGCCGCCTCCGACGGCTTGCAGGGCATATCCGTGAAAATTAATACCGCCGCCCTCGAGGATCGCGATATAGCCGGATGTATCGTCAGGATACAGCAGCAGCGGCGGCATCGTCAGCTTCGTTTTGGTTTTATCGTATACATCCGTTACCGCGCCGGAATAAACCCGGCTTTCTTCGCTCATGCTGTGACGCATATATTTGGCCCGCAGCGAATCATCGAAGCACAGAACCGTCGATTCGCCGCCGAACAATGTCGATCTCCCGGCATCATACGAATACATAAAAGCTGCCCCATCGTCATAGGCCCGCACGTCCATCTGCCACCTGAAATTATCCGTTCTAAGCGCGATCTTCGCACCGTTGCAGCGATTGACCGCAACGGAGTGATCGCCTCGCCACGGATAGGTTTCATCAATCGAGTATCTTTTGCCCTTTTCGATGGTCGCATTTTCGCCCAGATCCGTTCCGCCGACAATAATGCCGGCCCTCGACGGCTGAAGGATCGTTGCACCGCCACGACTAACCTGCATTGTCAGGTGGCCGTTTTTGCCCGTATAGACCGTAACTGTCACATTCTTATCCGGGCTTTCGATCTGCGTCAGGGCACCCTCAGCCGGACAAACCGCCAGGGCGGCGAATAAGAATATGATCGATAAAAGCCATTGCCGGCCTCTGTCACGTTTCATCCTTTTGCTCTCTTACTATGTCTTCTTTTTCAGTTCCCACCGCTTTTTATGCTCCTCGATCTCCGGGCGGGTGTACATCTCGACATATTCCCGGCTTCGGTCCCGCATTTCTGCCAGAACAGCCTTGTGCTCCGGCTTGTCCGCCAGATTATGCAGTTGAGTAGGATCGGTTTCCAGATCATAAAGCAGCTCGGTATTTTCTTCGTAATAATTCGCATAAGTATATCTCTGCCCCCGCACGCCGTACCATTTAGGCTGTTTATCTTTATGGTGCTCGTTATAAACATCTTTACGCCAGTTACTCGGAGTCTTTCCATTCAGGATCGGGACCAGGCTCCTGCCCTGATATTTTGATGGCTCCTCAATGCCGCATTCGTCGAGGATTGTTGAGGTTATGTCAAGGTTCAGGGCCATCGGTTGTGCGACGCGGTTTCTATTGTTCTTTGGCATACGTGGGTCGTAAATGATCAGCGGCACACGGAGCGATTCATCGAAGTGAGTCCATTTGCCGGCAAAGCCTCGGTTGCCCATATAGTAACCGTTGTCAGCAGAATAGATCACGATAGTGTTATCAGCCATTCCGTTTTCTTCCAGGGCCTTCGTCACCCGGCCGACGATCCTGTCCATCCCCGTAAGCATCCGGTAATATGCCCGCATGTTAGTCGCGTATTTCTCGGGCGTATCCCATCGCCAGAAGAAACGCTCGCGATTCGTCGATTCCTTCATAAAATCGGGCTGGCAGTCGAAGTACTCAGGGGCTGAAAGGTCGGGCTCGGACGGCTGGATGTTTTCATACATGCCGTCCTCGGCTTTTGGCCACGGAAAATGACCGATACCGGGCTCTTTGTCTTTATCTTCGGCGTGCGAGATATTGAAACTCATATACAAAAAGAATGGCTTGTCGTCGGGCTGAGATTCCAGAAACTCAATGGACCTGTCGCCGATAAGCTCAGCGGTATGGCGCAAAGAGCCGTCCGGCTGCTGCTTGAAATATGGATTACGGAAGATGACTTCGTGCGTATCGAACATTCTGTCCATTTCGCCGGCGCCGTCTACAAATCTCACATGCTGCTTGCCGAAAAAGCCGGTCCTGTACCCTTCCTTGCGGAGCAGGACGGGAAAGCTGGTATCGATATCTTTTGAGATGACGGGCGAGCCGCCGCCGGTGTATCCGTGGCTGCGTTCGGTCAGGCCGGTAAAGATGCAGGCCCGGCTGGCCATGCAGATCGACGTCGAGACGAACATATTCTCGAAACGAACCCCGTTTCGGGCAAGCCGGTCTACATTGGGGGTCTGGATAAAGGGATGGCCAGCACAGCCTAAAGAATCATTACGCTGGTCGTCGACGAGGACGAACAGGACATTGGGCCGCCGGCCAACCTTGACATTCATCTCACGGTTGGAAAGCATCACACCGCTCGCAGCCGCAGCCACACACGTCTTCAAAAAATCACGTCTTTCCATTTCTTTTCCTTTCTGGAAATTCG
>DAOVVQ010000236.1 GCA_030637065.1 Planctomycetota bacterium | reverse complement strand
TTTCTCGAAAAGATGAGGGAGCAGATCGGACGTCAGGTCGCGATCGAGACGCGATTCCTTCTCATCGATGACAATTTCATGGAAGATATCGGGCTGGATGTCGATATACCCACGCTGGGGGTAGACCGGCATTGGGGGAGTGTGATACAGGACATTGACCAGGACTCTTTTACTATTGCCAAGCCGAGCAACACGGGTATTTCTTCGTCACTGGGCGGCCTTGCGTCAAGCGCTTTGGGACCGTTTGGCTTTAGTTATATCAGTTCCCCGGGGTCTAACGATGACCTGGCGATCGATTTCATGATACGGGCTACACATGCACATTCCAATTCCAAGGTCCTGACCGCTCCTCACGTAACCGTTCTCAGTGGCGAAACCGCTGCAATTACGGTAGATAAGGAGCGCAATTACATATCCAACTCGACTGTTAACACGGAGGCGGCAACAACCCCAGGTTCCGATATCGTAGGTGTCAACGCTACTGTTGAAAATGACATTGACACGCTTGACACCGGTATAACGATGTATGTTACGCCGACGATCACCTCCGACAAAAAATACGTGCTGCTGAACATTTCTGCAAACCACAGCGACGAACTGACCAATGCCGGAGCTACGAATACGACTTTTCTTCCGGACGGACGAGAAATGACGACGTCATTTGAGTTGCCCTTGACGGAGGAGACGGACATTAACACCCGGGTATTGATACCGGACCAGGGGACAGTGATCCTCGGCGGTCTGACCTTGACATCGGAAAAGGAAATCGAGGCTGGTGTGCCCATACTGAGCAAGATACCGATATTGGGGAGATTCTTTTCCAATCGGAGCGAGGTCAAAGACAAGCAGATACTGTTGATTCTGGTTAAGCCGACGATAGTCCTGAAGGACGAGGTCGAGCGGCGGGCAGTAGGCGCCCTCGAAGGGTAAAGACAGCACGCGGCCTGGTGGCCTAAAGGACGGCAGGAGTAAACATTTACGCCGATACCATTCTTGCGATTGTACAAGCATGGTATCGGCGTTTTATTTATATGCCACGCGGTTCGCTTTCATTCTCAAACCATTGACCGGCCCGGAACCATTAAAGGTCCGGCTGACCTGCTCTTGTGATCACATATTCTTGAGCGTCTGATAGCCGTAGTGTGCCATCAGGTGGTCGAGTATCACCATCGCGGTATAGTTTTCGGCTACCGGCCATATCCGGGCGGTAATCGTAGGATCGCGTCTGGTGATAGCGGCTAACTGCTTGTTCTCGAGGGTGTATTTGTCGATGGTATGCTGCGGTTTGTCGATCGTCGGCGTAGGTTTGACGGCGAGCCTGGTGACGATGGACTGGCCCGAGCTTAGTCCGCCGGTTATGCCGCCGGCATTGTTCGAATCGAAGACGACCTTTCCGTCCTCGGAGTGCATCTGGTCGTTGGATTGGATGCCGGTCATGTCCTTGACGGCGAATCCGGCGCCGACCTCTACGCCCTTTACGGCTCCTATGCCGAGCATGCGTCCTAATTCGGCGTCGAGTTTGTAGAATACAGGTTCGCCGAGCCCGGCTGGTACGCCGGTGACGACTACTTCGACGACGCCGCCGCACGAATCGCCGGTCCTGCTTATATCGTTACAAGCCTGGACCATAGCCTCGGCACAGTCGATATCCGGGCAATTGACTATGTGGTGGACATTGTACTTTTCGCGGACCTGTTCGGCAACGATCTTGGGGGCCTTGGCGCGGATAGGATCGATCTCCTGCTCGATCTGAGCCATCACAGCAGCCTTTTCCAGGAATCGCATATCGGGTGTGATGCGGCCCTTGACGTAGACTTCCTGATAAAACGGGTCCAGGTCGCACCGCATGTTTTTGTAGCTTTCGGTGTACTTAAAGGCGGTTTCGTGGTCCACCTCAGGGCATTTGACGCCCGCTATTTCGTTGACGTAGGAGAATACCTCGATGCCGCACTTTTTGAGGACCTTCTTGGCGACATATCCGGCGGCGACAATAGTCGACGTGTAGCGTCCGCTGAATATCCCTGCACCGATAGCATCGTCGTCGGCTCCGTATTTCATGAAGGAGGCATACGAGGCATGGCCCGGGCGGGGTGTGCGATTGGTGTCCTGATACTGCTTGATGTGGATGAAATGCCGATCGAGGTTCGGGATCAGGATAGTCAGCGGTGTTCCGTTGGTGTGGTTCTTGTTGCCTGCGCCCTCGATGGTGTCAGCGGCATTAATTCCGCTGTAGATGATCGGAAGGTCGGGCTCTTTTCGCGGGCTGGACAGTTCGTCGGCCCCTGGCTTTCTAAGCAGCAGATCGCCGTAGATTTCCTGTTCGGTAAGCTCCATGCCGGGCGGGTTGCCCTGAATTACGGCGGAAAGGCCGTCCTGGTATGACCCGCCTGCAACAGTTACCTGAAAATTTCGTCCGAGATGACAACCTATCATTATACTACTCCTCTTACTGTAATGTCATATTTGCCCCAAGACCCTGCATTAAGTCGACAAAGTCGGGAAAGGTTACGTTCATTGCCTCGGCGGTGTCGATGGTAGTTTCGCCCTCGATCGCCATTGCGGCAACAGCCATTGCCATGACGATTCGGTGGTCGCTCCTGCCATCAACGGCTGAGGCGTTTAGTTTATTGCCTTGTATTATAAGGCCATCTGGCAATTCTTCAACCCCTGCGCCCATTTTTTTTAGTTCGTCTGCCATTGAGGCGATCCTGTCGGTCTCTTTGTTCCTTGCCTGGGGGACATTTACCAGCCTCGTCTCGCCATCTGCAAAGGCTGCGGTAACAGCCATTGCCGGAAGGGCGTCGGGTGTGCGGTTCATGTCGATTTCGATGCCCTTAAGGGCTGATCTGCCGACATACGTGCCGTCGCTTTCGATGCGGATATCGGCCCCCATCCGCCTCAAATAGTCCGCAACAGCCTTGTCGGGCTGGCTGTCCGAGAAATCCAGACCGGTCAGTTTGACGTGCCCGCCAAGCGGGGCGGTCAGGGCTGCGGCACAGAAAAAAAATGTTGCACTGGAAAAATCTGCGGCAATTGCGACGTCAAAGGCCTTATATTTCTGGCCGCCGCGTATCCTGAATTGCTGCATATCGTCATTTTCGTATTCGATGCCCTGGCGGTCGAGCCAGTCCAGCGTCATCTGCACATAGTCGGGCTCATTGAGAAGGCTTACATGGATTTCTGTATCCGTTTCTGCCAGAGGTGCGGCGAGCAGTAAACTCGACAGATACTGGCTTGTGGTGCATTCGATAGTGGTTTTTCCGCCCGCGAGTCTGCTGCAGACCGCGATAGGGGCCTTGCCGTTGCCTTTAAGTGCGGTTGCCTGCGCGCCCAGATCGGTCAGAGCTGTCAGGAGCGGTCCGATGGGACGGCTTTGAATCTGGGCGTCGCCGGTCAAGATAATAGGGTTTTGCTCGTCCGCTCCAGCAAGGGCCGCTGAGGCGGCGGCGATACGCAGCGTGGTGCCCGAATTTCCAACGTCTATTGGTTCAGCCGGTCGGGCAGGTTGTCCTGCGGTGCCTGTGATCAGCCATTTTGTGGTGTCAACGGTGTCTATTTTCGCTCCCAACGCCCGATAACATGTCACAGCGGAGAGCGTATCGTCGGATACCAGCGGATTGCGGATGGTGCTTACGCCGCCAGCAAGAGCGGCGATCGCCAGAGCGCGGATCGTGTGGGATTTTGAGCCCGGAATCGGCACTTCGCCGCTTAGAACAGATTTTTGTACAATTAATTTCATAGCCGATGCCACCTGTCCACTTATACGGGCCTAAAAGCCCGATACGTTCAGTGAGGCCGGTATCCTATCAGAAATGCTCCCATTTGAGAAGTATATTTATCATCTGTCCTATTCTGCAGCGGTAAACTTACGGGCGGTTGCCCGAAAAAATGCTAAAAAACGACTGATTCGGGAAAACAGGGCAGGATTTCGGTGGATGTGCGGGACAGGGCAGGATTTTGGCGGTTGTGCGGATTATCCGATTAATAGTAGCAACAGGATGAATGATATAGGACGAAAACTGGCGGTAATAGCAGTGGGTTTGCCGTGCCATATAAGACGTCTTACGTCCGATATAATGGGCGAAAACCTTGTTTTTGCTTGACATTATTAGGCGCACTCTGGTATACTTATTGGTAAACCCGATCCCCTTATTTTCCGATAAGATAGCGACGGTTTCGTTATGGGCGGTCTATATCCCCGCCCTTGCTGTTTTATATTGGACAAGATAAGGGACTTGATCGATGACTTGGATAACAATCCGACTTAAAGGAGTGAAGTGATGAGAGGTAAAGTACTAATTGCGCTGGCGTTCTTTTTTTGTCTTGCAGGTCTCGTATTTGCGGCAGACCGTCCCGGTCCTCCGACTTTCAGGCTTGTTCCGCAGGACTACACTACGATTCAGGCGGCGATTGACGCTGCTATTGACGATGATGTAGTGATGCTCTCTCCGGGTGTGTATTCCGGGGCAGGCAACCGAGACCTGGACTTTGGCGGAAAGGCCATCACAGTAAGAAGCGCCGGTGATCCCGCATCGTGTATTATCGATTGCGAGGGCCTTGGGCGTGGCTTTATTTTCCAGAATGACGAAGGTCCCGATTCGGCGATCGAGGGGCTGACCATCATGGGGGGATACCATGACAGTTTCGGTGGCGGTATCGAATGCGAATATGCCTCACCTACGATATTTAACTGCATGATAATTGACTGCACGTCCTTCGATGGCGGCGGTATCGATTGTTATGGCGCATCTCCGTTGATCCGGGACTGCATCATCAGCGGTAACAGTGCGGTAAATGACGGCGGTGGGATCGAGTTCTACGAAAGCCTCGATAACGCCGGCCTTTGGCCCGAGGTTATTAACTGTCTGATCGAGTCGAATTCGGCAGGTAATAATGGTGGGGCGATCAGCAGTTATTCATCTGCGCCGCGGATACTGAACTGCACGTTTATTGATAACTACAGTACATACGGTTCCGGAGGGATCTATGCTGTGGGCAACTCCTTTGCAGTTAGAAACTGTATTCTGTGGGACAGGGACGGTACCACTGAAATTATCGGTTGCAGTGCAGAGTATTCGTGCATTAAGGGTGGCCAGTCGGGAATAAACGGCAATACTGCTGCCGATCCTTTGTTCAGGACGGGGCCTTTGGGCGATTATTACCTCAGCCAGACCGATGCGGGACAATTGGTTAACAGCCCCTGTTTTGATGCAGGCGACCCGTTCTGGGCTCTGGTGGATATGGGGCTCGATGAGTACTCCACGGCGACTGATAACGTCGCAGATATCGACATCGCGGACATGGGTTATCATTACCCGGGCGGCGCCGATCCTGTTTACTATGAGCTGGATGCCAGCGTTGTCGGGCTCCCGGCAAACGGCCTGCTTCAGGTCAATCCGAATGAAGTTTTTCACAGGGAGTTTTCAGAAGTAAGGTTAACCGCGGTGCCGGACTATGCTCACAAGGTGACCCAATGGACCGGCACGGATAACGATTCGTCGGTTTCGAACGATAATGTAGTGTTGATGACATCTGACAGGGCAGTTACAGTGGAATTTGACGCTCGTCAGTCGTATCAGCTTACGACGATGGCGGTAGGGGGTAACGGCACGATCACTCCGCCCAGCGGCATGTATTTCGACGGCGAGTTGGTGCCGCTAATTGCCGAGCCGGCCTCTGGATTCCGCGTGAAGGAATGGACCGGCACTGACGACGATTTTTCTATCGATCCGAATAATTACGTTGTTATGAATTCAGACAAGACCGTAACAGTTGAGTTCATAGATATGTCAAAATCCGTGTATCTCACTGCGCGGGTAGTTGGTGGCCATGGCACAATAGTACCTTGGCGCGGCGTTTATGAACTGACTGAGGGTGTTCCTCCGACTACCGTGCTTCTTCAGGCCACCCCTGACTACGGCTTTAAGCTCAAACAGTGGACCGGAACGAGTAACGATTCTTCCAATGGCCTCAACAACGTTGTTACGATGACAGAGGACAGGTATGTTACAGTAGAGTTTGAGGGCAGTCTTCAGGTCTATTTGACGGTTGATATTGACCAACCCGGTGAAGCTCCGCCGGAATATGGATGGGTCGA
>DAOVVQ010000107.1 GCA_030637065.1 Planctomycetota bacterium | reverse complement strand
GCCGCTGATGTCTGTGAAGCCCTTGCCGCCGCATCCGATGCGGGCGATGTTGAGTTTTTGGTTGGGTTTGACGATTTTTCCTTTGGGGATCGGGGCTGCGTATGCGTAGGGGGTCAGGGCGGTGGCGGCGATCGAGGCGCCTGCGGTTTGCATGAATGTGCGGCGCGTAAATGTGTATTTACTCATTTATGGCTCCTCTTTTCTTTGTGGATCGGTCAAAATTGAGGTTTTGGCATAAAGCTGGCTTGCGAACACCACAGACCGGTATTGGACGATTATAGCTATGTGATGGCTGATTGTCAAGCCCGGCGCCGATGCCGGGGTGGCGTTGGGGATTGACAGGGATGGCGGATCGTGTATGCTTGTCAGCGGTTATTGCAGTTTTTGTGAGGTTTGGGGCAGTTAATCTATGGAGCCGGGTCTCGGATTTTCGTTATGGCCCGAAGATGCGGGGAAAGGAAGCGTGGAATCAATGAGTGGATGGAACATGCAGGCAATCGGTATTTCGAGGGGTGTGGTTGTGCGTATCGTGGTTTTTGCGGTTTTGGCGATATTTGTGCAGGGCCGGTTGGCGGCTCTCGGGGCGGGCGGGGATTCGCGACCGAATTTTATTGTTATAATCGGCGATGATATAAGCTGGAATGATTTCGGCTGTTATGGTCACCCGACGATACGGACACCGAATGTCGACCGGATGGCGGAGCGTGGTTTGCGTTTCAGCAGGGCATTTTTGACGGCAAGCTCGTGCAGTCCGAGTCGGTGCAGCATTATTACGGGTCGGTATCCGCATAATACGGGCGCCGCGGAGCTGCATTCTGCGCTGCCTGCGAATCAGGTTGCGTTTCCGAAGCTGCTAAAGGACGCCGGTTATTATACGGCCCAGGCGGGTAAGTGGCATTTTGGCGATATGGGCAGACCCGGCGGGCCGGCGCTTGCGGCGTTTGACCGGACGGGGGGCAGCACTAATGACGGCGGCGGCCCGGGCGGTGAGGGTCGGTGGGTTCAGTGGCTAAAAGAACGGGATAAGGATAAGCCGTTTTTTATGTGGTTTGCGGCGCATGATGCTCATCGCGGGTGGGACGATAAGGTTGTCGGCGAGGCTTATGGGCCGGATGAGGTGGTTGTGCCGCCTTTTCTTGTCGACGATGAGGCGACGCGGAAGGATCTTGCGGCGTATTACAACGAGATCAGCCGGATGGACCATTATGTGGGGCTGGTTTTTAAGGAATTGCGGCGTCAGGGTGTTGCGGATAATACTATGGTGATCGTGATGGCGGATAACGGTCGGCCTTTTCCGCGGTGCAAGACTCGTGTTTATGACAGCGGGATGCAGACTTCATTGGTGATCCATTGGCCGGAAGGGATTGGGAGCGGAGGTGCGGGTGCGGTTTGCGAGAGTCTTGTCAGCAGTATCGATATTGCGCCGACTATTCTGGAGCTTGCGTCGGTTAAGGTTCCGGCGTCGGTTCAGGGGGTTTCGTTTGCGGAGATGCTGACGGATCCGAAGGCTTCTGTTCGGCGGTATGTGTTTTCGGAGCATAACTGGCACGATTATGAGGCTCATGAGCGGCAGGTGAGGACGGAGCGTTATATGTATGTTCGCAATATGCGTCCAGAGTTGGCGAATCAGGGTCCGGCGGATTCTGTGAATTCGTCGTCACATGCGTCGCTGCTTAAGATGCAGCGTGCGGGCCGGTTGACGGAGGCGCAAAAGGATGTGTTTATGGCTCCGCGTGATGGTGAGGAGTTGTTCGATGTTGTTAAGGATCCGCTTCAGTTGCATAATCTTGCGATGGACGGGGAGCATGGGGTTGTATTGGGCAGGTTGCGAAAGGTTCTGGATCGGTGGCAGCGGGAAACGGCGGATACGGTGCCTGACGACCTGACGGGCGACCGGTTTGGCCGCAACAGCGGTAAAGTGCTCGAGGGTGTCGACTGGCAGCGCGGTACGATGCCCGGCTCGGAGCTTGATGCGAGCAGGACGACGGCGAAGGGCCCAGCGCGTTAGCGGTGTTACCCGGCGGTTTGCGATTGTTATTTTCTTTTTGGTTGGTTTTCTGTAATGGGTATTTTTCCGCGGATTAGTTTTCCCGCCTGGCCTGTTAGCCAGAGGTAATGGTCGTTTGGCAGGTCTTCATTTGTCAGGAACCTTGATTCGCCGACGGGGGGGTCGTTGGTGCATTTGAAGATGCCGGTCGCTTCGTCGGTTTCGTCGAACATTGCGACGTAAGCCATACCGGCTCCTGATCTTTTGGCAGCCAGGAACATTTTCCAGTAGAAGTCGCCTTTTAGTCTCGGGATGGAGTTGAAGGTGCCGCCGTGCATATTGAACCAGCTAAAGCCCGGGAAGACGACGGGGAGGAAGTCGAGATCATTTTCGCGGCACCATTTGACGTTTCTTTTCCACATTGGCGTTGTCAGTTTGTAGGTGTCTTCCGGCGTCCTGAATCTTCCGACGGGCCATGGCGAAACGATGTCGGCCATTTTCATGACCTGTTTGAGGTTTTTGTCTTCGAGAGCGTCGTTTTTTTCCTCCTGCCAATAGGTTGGTATTCCGAGCATGACGGAGAACTTGCCGTAGGTGGGGTCTTCTTTGAGGAATCTGATTATTCTTGCGACGTCGAGCGAGTCGTATTCTCGTTTGTTAAAGCCCACGCCCCAGAGTGCGACGAGCGGTTTTCCCCTGTGGTGGAGGTAGGCGGGGTCTTGGGCGAGGCCCATTTTGTCGACGAGCAGTTTGATGTCATTGATGATGTGGTCGACCTGCTGAGCGGTGGTTCCGGTGAGGTCGTACATGAGTATGTATGTTCTGCCGTACTTGTTGGCGGCGGCGCGGCAGTTGTCGAAGACGACGTTTACGTTGTTGAACTCGAAGGGCTTGAATGTGTTTGCGGCGAATCTCTGGATGAACGCTCCGTCGATGCCGTATTCTTTCATCCATTTGAAGTGCAGGTCCGCGACGCCGGGGGACATTGAGCTGTAGACATAGGCTGTCGAGCCGTCAGCATGTTTGAAAGGTGTAGGGACTTTGTCCTCTTCGGCGTATTCGGACATGTCGGGCCACATGTCGATCGAGCAGTTGCCGGGCTCGAATTCATCGGAAGGGGCGGCGAATGGCTTGCCCCAGTGGAACCATCCCATGCCGGAGCCGTCGCCGGGTGTTGTGAACCAGCCCTGATAACCGCAGACGACTTTACCGTGCAGTGTGGAGGTGTCGACACCCGGATTAGACTGGCCGGTGAAGCGGTGCATCGACTGTTCGATGACCTCGTCATAGGTCAGGGTGAATTTTTCTATGTTGCTGCACGATGCGGTGAGGCAGACGGCAAAAACCGTTATTCCAGCGATTGTTAGTTTGGTCAATAAACCTTTCATGGTATCCTTTCGTTGCTTACGAAATAAATTTGAGAATTTCATCAAAGGTCTCGCAGAAGTGGTTGCAAAGACCGAGTGTTCCGCTTTCGACGATATTGCCGTCTTCGATGCCTATTGCGGCAAAACCGGCGAGGCGGATGGATGCGATGCCTGCGCCGGAGTCTTCTATGCCGATTACGTTATGTCTTTGGCTGAAATCGAGCCCCAGGCCGACCCTGGCGACCTCGGCGTAGAGCCACGGGTGCGGTTTTGGTGAGAGTTCGCCTAATGTTCCGCAGGAGCCTTTGCGAAGGGGGAAACCGGCTGTGATGATGGCGTCGTAGAAGTCGTCGGGGGTTCCTAAATCCAGCGTTTTGAAGGCGGAGAGGATCTCGGGATATGCCTTTTCGTACAGGCCGGAGGTGACGAGGCCGAGTTTTAGTCCTTTTGCTTTGAGTTCGAGCAGGAATTCTTTGATGCCGGGCGAGGGGACGAAGGCGTTTTTTCGGCCTTTGCCGTCCATGATGGCCTGCATTTCGCGGTGGGTATGTTCAAAGTAGGACGTTCTGGCCTCTTCGACGCTTTTGTCGGGGCAGTATTTTTTTATGCAGTGCTGGAGGTGTTCGGAGACGCTGTGGCCGGAGACGAACGGGATGTCCGAATCTTCAAGTTCGAACCTGGGGTTATCGAGCAGCGATGCGGCGGTTAGTTGTATTATCCATATCCAGAATTCTTCGCTGCGGACCGTTGTGCCGTCGAGGTCCATCAGTACCGCTTCGAGGGGCTTTTCGATCCTGGTATCGTGAACAGGGTAATAGGCTGGGTAGCCCATCGCGCTGTTTACGTAAGCGATCGTTTTGCTCTCGAAGATTATAAATTCGACCTTCTTATCGCCGGTAGCGAGTACGCGGATGACGCCGTTTTTGCCGGTGGTATAGAAACCGTCACTGCATGCGGCGATCTCGATAAGGCCCGAATCCTTTGCCATTTCACCAAGGCCGGGAAGGATGCCGCCCTGAAATGTTTCCGTTGTACTTTCCATCACTTAATAACACCTTTGTAGTTGCATAAAAGTTTTGTTTTTCGACGTTATTCGAACTTGTTTTCGCCTTTTTTCAGGATTTTGCTCATTTCGGCACAGACATCGGCGAAGTCGTCCATTTCGGCGAGGTTGCGATATTCGCCGGGGTCGCTGGAGTGGTCGTAGAGTTCCCTTGCGACGAGTTTGCCGTCGTTCCACTCGGTATAGCGCCATCGTTTGGTTCGGATACTTTTGCCGTGCAGTTTGCCGCCTCTTTTGACCTGGGTGAAGGCGGCTTTTTTCCATTTTTTGTCGGGGTTGCTCAGCAGCGGCTTGAAACTTACACCTTCGAGGGTGGCGGGGGCTTTGAGGTCGCATACGTCGGCGAATGTCTGGTAGAGGTCGACCAGTTCGACGAAGCCATCGCAAACGGTGTTGGGTTTGGTCTCGCCTTCAACCACTGCGATCATAGGGACCCTGCATGATTCATCGAACAGGACATTTTTGTTCCACCAGTCGTGCTCGCCGTGGTTGTAGCCGTGGTCTCCGACGAAGAATACGGCTGTGTCCTTCCACATATCTCCTTCGTCGAGCGCGTCGATGACTCTGCCGATCTGGGCGTCCATAAACGAAACGCAGGCGTAATATGCCCGCAAATACTCGCGTTTGTCCTGAAGCGTGAACTTGTCGAACGAATCCTTCCAGGAGCTTTGGATGGTATAAACATCCTCTGGCGAGCGGTTGTCGGGAACTATGGGCGGCATCAGTTCGTTGAGGTTGTACATGTCGAAATACTTTTTCGGGGCCTCGAACGGGTCGTGAGGTTTGGCTATTCCCAGTGCTATGAAGAAGGGATTGTCTCTCTTTTCCTGCATCAGGTCGATGGCCTTTGTGGTGATTATGCCATCCTGCTGGTCTTCGTCGGTTCCGTTGGTCGCCATCCAACTGCACCACTTGACCTCGCCGTTGGTCATATTTCGGCCTTCGCCGGTCGAGCCAAGTTTGCTGGTGCCCATATTGAACATTTCGCTCCAGGCCTTGGGGTCGTCATGTTTGTCGGTTCCGTGGAAGACCTTATTCAGCCGGACGGTGTGGTAGCCGTTATCCTTGAAGAACTGCGGCATGGTCGTAATCGGGCCGGGCAGGTGCGTCGTCCATGGGGTGACATTGTCATAGACGCCGACGGTGTCGACTCGCAGGCCGGTCATGAACGAAGAACGGCTCGGACCGCAAACCGGGTACTGGCAGTAGGCGCGATCGAACCTGACGCCTCTTTTTGCCAGGCGGTCTACATTCGGGGTTTTGACCAGGGGGTCGCCGTAGCAGCCCAGGACATTGCGGAGGTCCTCGATGATAATGAACAGGATATTTTTCTTATTGCCCTTTCCGGCTGAGATGCTTCTCGAAGCGTTGGGTTTGCCCTGACGCATTGCCATCGCGGAGGAATTGGCGGCGACTACTCCTCCCAGCGACCATTTAACGAAATCACGTCTGTTAGCTTTCATACATCCATCCTTAAACAGTTTTTTCATAATCGTTTTCGTAGTTTGTTTCCGGCAATTGCTTGTACCAGAACTGATAGAGCCCGAGCAGGCTTATCAGGAATATCACGAATGTGACGAAGAACGCATTCCATGAGCGGATGATGAGCTGCATGGGCAGCAGGAAGATCGTCACCTGCCAGACGATCGCGAATGGCAGTGATATTATGTCGTAAAAGTGTTCCTTTTTCATTCTTTGCCGCACATCGGCGGGGAGGCAATTTTCTAACGGTTTCCACCAGCCGAAGGGTCTTGTGGTCTGGTAGAAGTGCTCCAAGACCTTTCGGTCGGTTGGTTTGGTGATGTAAGTACCGAAGATCGATCCGGCGAAGCCGATTGCCATTGTGAGGAGGAATTGTCCCCTTGGGTCTACGAGGAACCAGATCAGATCGGTCCCTGCGAACATATATTGCGCATCGTCCGGGAGTTTGTCAGTAACGATCCTTATCAGGATGGCTCCTATCATTCCGATTGCGGTTCCGATGGCGAATGCTCCGCCGTTGAATCGCCACCAGTAGAATCTCAGGGTCATTCCGACGACGAGTCCTCCGCCCAAGGCCATTATGAACCAGTCCCATATTTCGTTGATGCTTTTGACGCTGTAGCCGAACCAAAAGCCGGTACCGACGAGGGCGAAGATGAATACCCATGTCGCGTAGATGAGTTCTTTGTTGTCGGCTTTGGGTCTGATGTATCTTTGGTAGATGTCGCGCGTGAAGAAGCCCGCGGTCATGTTTACTATGAAGTCGAAAGTTGACATGGAGGCTGAGATCAGTGCGACGAGGATCAGTCCTTTGCATCCTACCGGGATGTTGAAGAGGATGACGGCTGGGAGGATTCTTTCGGGGTTTACCGTTCCGGCGAAGCTGACCAGGTGGAGCTTATTTTGCCAATCGTCCTGGAGCAGGTCTTTTAATCCGGTTATCAGTTCCGGCGAATAGTTTTCGGGGTGCAGTGATATTCCGGCGGTGAGATCGGCCCAGCGGCTTTGTTCGATCCCTTCGAAGTTCAGTTTGATAAGCTCCGCTGCATGGGCGAGTACAGTCTGGTCGGGGAAGAGGTCTTTTACCAGGAACAGGCCAAGGACCGCGAATGCCATCATCATTGGCCAGCGGAACATCATCAGCCAGGTCCAGAGGAAAGTGAGCGTTCCGCATTCGCGGTCGTTTCTTGCACCGAAATATTTCGGTTCTCCGCCTGAGCCCATGCCGAAGAAGATATTTCTCATCAGGTAGAACATTGCGAACATCATCAGGTGCCTGTACATCTTATAGCCTTCAGGCATTTCCGTATACCAGCTCAGCTTCGATGACATCCACCCCGAGTTGCCGGTGACTTCCTGCGACAATGCCGCAAGTTCGGCTGAGCTGCCTAATTTCAGTATTGCCATTGTGGATATTCCGATGACCGCACCGAGGATGATAAACGATTGGAAGAGGTCGGTATATACGACGCCGTAGAAACCTGAGATGACGGTGTAGAGAGTTGCTATTCCGATCATTATGATCGAGCATTGCAGGGGTGTGAATGGGAAGAACATCGAAAGGAACAGGCCAACGCCTTTGACCAGGTACGCGAGCATTCCGAGGGTTGAGACTATGCCTGCTACTGCCTGGACGGTTCGGGCGAATTGGCCGCCGAATCCGTCTCCGAAGCGGTAAACCATCCACTCTGCGTTTGTGATGCACCTGCTTCTTCTGTGCCACTTGCCGGACCAGAGCAGCATTACGGTAAGTATGAGTACGGCTCCGCCTCTGAACTCGATGAACAGGCCCCTTGGCCCCAGCATGTAGAGGAAGGAGACGATGATCATTGTTCCTGTGATGTCGAGGAACTGTGCCATTCCGGTTATGCCGAGTGCCCACCATGGCAGTTTTCGTCCGCCGAGGAAGTAGTCTTCGAGGCTTTGGGAGGCTTTGTTCTTGAGGTAGAAGCCCATCGCGACGAGAAAACCCAGATAAACTACAATTATCGTATAGTCGATCGAATTCAGGGTACTCATAGAATCTCCTTATGCTAATTAACTCTGGCCGATTGATTTTAGTGCGTTATGGCAGAAATTCAAGAGTTAGTATTTGCTTTGGTTTTATTTCGAAATCGAGCCAGCCGTCTGCGTCTAATTGCATATCTCCTGCTGCCATTTCTTCCAGCGTTAGCTTTCTGGCCTGCGAAAATTTTCTTGTTGACGCGGGCAGCGAATATTCATTGCGGATGGCTTCGACGGGAGAGGCTGTGTCGGCTGGTCCTGCTAAGCCGCCGTTTAGCCTTATTTTGTTGGTGATAGTACGATCGAACGGATTGAAGAGGCGAACGACCCAGCCGCCGCCGTTTTCGCTGCGTTTGACGGCACTTACGTCGAGGCCTTCTTCTTTGAGTTCCAGGAAGGACTTTTCGATCGGCTCTGTGCCGTGTTTTGTGGGCGATATCTGGCCGACGAGCATGGCAAGGTTGAACCGCTCGGCCTGCTGCCACATATCGGCCATTACCCAGTCGCCGCCGTGGGGCATAATGCCGTAACGGAAGCTGTGTTTGCCGAGGCATTGCGAACTCTTATCGACATTGCTGTAATCGGTCATCTCCTGGGTTACGCATATTCGCAGCGGAAAGCTCCTTAGCAGAGTGAGGCAGAGCGTGTTATCTTCGCTGTCGAGTACTTCGTAGGCCTTGAGGCCCTCGTTTAAGAGCCCGAGGCCGATCTCGTTGTCGCTTAGGTCCACGAAAGAGTTCATCGGGTGCTCGGTCTGGACTATCTCGTCGAATACCGCGGGGTCGATCTGTTCCAGCGACCTCTCGATGACGTCGAACTGGCCCTGGACGGAAATTTTGTTGGTATCGATAGCCGACGGGAAACAGACTTGCAGGTAGTGGTCCTGGGCGTTGTTGTCGATGTCGGTTGTTATTTCGACCCACTGCTGGCCTTTGCGGAGGGTGACGGTGTTGACGATCCGGTAGTCAACGAGGTGAGGGCTTCTGCTCTTGTCGTCTTTTGTCCGTCCTTCGGGCAGTTTCCAGGCGATCGTGACTCTGTAGGACGCCTCGATCGCGGTATCCTTGACCAGCACGACGTCGGCATTTGCAGTTGTCGTTGTGAACACGGCTTTGTTGGCGACGGTCGTATGCTCCCAGGGGTTGCCGATCTCGCTGGAGTCCTTGAAGTAGCCCAGATCATCGAAGACCCTGCCCGACAGTTTTTCGCAGATATCCAGTGTTCCGTTGGAGTTTACTTTTACGGACAAGTGCTCATTGGCCATTTCGCCGGGTGCGGTGACGAGAGAGGTTTTTTTGCTCTGGCGGGCCTCTTCGACGGGTTTGGCGAAAAAGGTCTTGTAGCCCATCGCGGGGACATCTTCGAAATGGACATCGATTAGATAGCGGACCATCGGGAATATGTTGGCACAGTCGTTAGGCGACTGGACGATCTGGTAGAAGGGGTCTTCTCTTTCGATTATTGAAAACTCGACGTTGTTGCCTTTGCCGTCAACTATTGCGATCGTTTCGCAGTCCCACGATTTCGGTATTTGCAAATAGACCTGCATTGTCTCGGATCGCTTAAACGGTGCGGGGTTGTATACTATGATCGGCCCGTCGCCGTGTTTGTCGGTATCGATCTTGATCGAGCCGGCGATCTCCTTCAGGGCCTTTTCCGTCACACAGCCGGATATCTCGCGTGACTGCCTGCTCCTGAAGAGCATGTCGTCGCTGATGATCTCGCGGCTGCAGCCGCCGATCGAGTCGTGACCGTGATTTTGCAGCAGCCAGTTATAAGCGTTGTCGATAAAGCCCTGCGGGTACTCGGTGCCAAGGAGCGATGAAAATACCGCGAGCGGCTCGGCGTAACCGGTAAGGTCGCGTTCCGTGCGGAAATTGTCCTGTTTGACATCCATTCTTGCAGAGATTATCCATCCGAACAGTGCGCTTGTGCTGCCTTCGGTGTAGAGGTTTCGCATCTCGCCTTTTGCGACCGGGAGATCGTCCGAAACTGAGGAGCAGACGGCATCCTGGAAATCCTGGAAATTGCTGTGGAACACCTCGGCGGTGCCATCAAGGGCGGCGTTTGCGTCTTTGATCATTTCGATCTCGCGGATATCGGGGCAGGAGGAATCGTGCCCGCAGGACCAGAATCGATGCGGGGTGGTCCAGTCGTTGTCCTGCTCTTCGATGGCCTGTGCGGCCCTTTCGGGAATCGTTTCTTTGTGATAGTCGAAGCCGGGATGGGCGTATTGTGCGTCGAGCAGATGGTGCTTGGGGCCGATCATTTTGAAGCCGCCGTGGCCGTTGGACCATGACACCAGGCGGTTTCCGACATCTTCTTCGTTCCAGAATGCGGGCCGCTGGAGGACGTACCAGACATTGTATCTTGGGCGAAGCCCGAGCCGCGATGCGATGACGCGACTACCGTCGGCGCCTTCCCAGACGATTTCCGAGCGGGGGGCGACGAGGGTGTTAATGCCGCGGTAAAAAGCGGCGAACTCGATGCCGAAGCCTTTGTATATCTGGGGCATCTGTGAGACCTGGCCCCATGAAAAGGGCGAATAGCCTGTCTTGCTGACGTGGCCGAACTGTCTGCCGATCTTGTGGCCGAGCAGGAGGTTGCGGATCAGCGATTCGCCGGAGACGCAAAACTCGTCGGGGAGGCAGAACCACGGGCCGATGAAAAGCCTTTTTTCCTTTACGAGGTTCTTGACCGCCTGCTCTTTTTCGGGACGAATATCGAGATAATCCTGGATCGGGATCGTTTGCGAATCGAGGTGAAAGGATCGGTATTCCGGATATTTTTCGAGGATATCGAGCAGCATATCCATCATGTGTACCAGCATGTGGCGTGTTCGCTGCATCGAGAACCGCCACTCACGATCCCAATGGGTATTGGAAATGAAGTGGCACTGGATCGGTTTCTTGCCATCAGTCTGTTTGTTGTCTGGGTCCATCTGAGAGTTTTCCCTTGTTATTTACACAGCCTTTATCTGCTAAGGTCCTGGATGCGGATATTACGCCACATAACACTGTGCGGGTCTTTTTCTTTTGTGCCGTGTACCTGAAGGGCGATCAAGCCGCTTGGCGTCATATCGTCTTTGAGGTCGGCTGCGGGGACACCGTTGACCCATGTCTTGATCGAATCGCCGATCGCTTCGATACGGAAATGGTTCCACTCGCCGGGCTTGAATGCGTTACGTGCGGCTTCGTTGTGGGCGAGATTGTTGAGCCAGCCGCGCCGCCCTTCGTCGTAAATACCACCGGTCCACGAACGCGGAGTGCCCGGCGGTACAGGTTTGCCGTCCGCGGTGAAATTAGCACTGCCGCTCTTGCTTTGGGACGG
>DAOVVQ010000134.1 GCA_030637065.1 Planctomycetota bacterium | reverse complement strand
ATTGTGCGATCTGCTGGCATCAATCCATTGCGCGAGGGGCATTCTACCAGAATTTTCGTTGTGGGGCAATGCCGGGAGTGCTGAAAAAAGGCACAAATGGTGGCCAATGGGCAGTAAAGCGGGTTTTTCCATGAAAATGCGGAAATAGCGGCGATTATGGCTTGACATTTTGGCTGTAATTAGCGATAATAACCATGGAACTTTTAGGCAGGGGTGGTCGTAGAGTTTGTGTGCCCTTCGGGCGGCGTGATAAATGTTGCCTACTGGGGGGTGCGGGTTTAGGCTGGTTTTAAGCATAAAAGATGAGATCGAGACGCAAAAAAAACGTTGTTCGGTTTATAAGTGCAGTTATCTGCCTTTCGATGGTGGTTAACTGCGCCGGTGGACCTGTCCTTTGCCTCGGATTTAACGGCCATGTCGCGGTAGAGGCGGCAGGGGGGGATTGTTGCGACCACAGCGCCCACGACGACAGTAATGCAAATGTGGCAGCTTTCGCCGATGTTGCGGTTTCACAAAATGTTGAAAGTTGTCGCGGCTGTGTTGATATACCTCTTTCGGATGGTTTTGCCGGACTGCCAGGGGGCAGCAGGCGGGTCGATCTCGCAGCTTTGTCCTCCAGGCCGATGACGGATGTACCCATTGGCGATTTTAGTTTTGCTCGGAATGGATCGGTGCCGCAAACTTTGGTTCCGAGTCCCAGCCTGGGCGCCCTTTCCTCAATTATCCTTCTGATCTGAACATCATTCATCATTTTTCGTTGGTTTCGGATTTTACGCGCGCAGATTCAATGCGTCCGCGTTTGATTCTCCGGAGCCGGTTGCAATCCACAATTTTCGTATATCGGGTTAATTTTATGTCTATAAGAATGTTACTATTATCAGCGTGTATCTGCGCAGGTCTGGTTTCCGGGTGCAATGAGTCCGCCGGCGATGGCGGGTGGGTTGAGCGTCGTGCTTTGGGGCGGGATGTGCAGACTTATCGTCCGCCGCGAAAGGTTGCTGACGAGACTGCTTCGGATGTCGGTAGAGAGGACCAGGCAGATGGTGTTATGACCTTGCCGAGGGCGCTTGGTCTTGCCTTGATGCAGAATCCGGAGCTTAAGGCCTTTTCGTGGGAAGTTCGCGTCGCCGAGGCCAGGCAATTACAGCAGGGGCTCATGCCCAATCCGACGCTGAACGTCGAGGCCGAAGAGGTTGGCGGCGGGGGGGCAAGGAGCGGTTTTGACGGTGCCGCAAGTGCCGTCGTCATCACCCAGTTGATCGAATTGGGCGGCAAGCGCGAAAAACGCACAAAGCTGGCCTCGCTGGAAAAGCAGTTGGCCGGCTGGGACTATGAGGGTAAGCGTCTGGATGTGTTTGGGGAGGTAACGAAGGCGTTTGTCGCGGTATTGGCGGCACAGCAGCGGGTAGAGCTAAGCGACGAGTTGGTCGATCTTTCCGAGCAGGTATTAAACACCGTCCAGCAGCGAGTCAAAGCCGGGCTTGATTCGCCGGTGGAGGAGACCAAGGCACAGGTGGCGCTTTCGACGGTGAGTATCGAGCTTGATAAGGCCCGCAGAGCGCTTGACGTTTCGCGAAAGAAGCTGGCTGCGTCCTGGGCGGGCGCCTCAGCGGTCTTTGACGAGGCGCAGGGCGAATTCGATTCGGCAGAACCGGTCGGGCCGCTGGATGAGGTGGCCGGTCTGGTTGAGGACAATCCCGACGTTGCGCGATGGGGGGCCCAGATACAGCAACGTGAGGCTGCATTGGAAATGGAAAAGGCCCAGGCTGTTCAGGATGTAACGATCAGCGGCGGGATGCAGCGTTTCAACGAGACCAATGACAACGCGATGGTTATCGGTGTTTCCATTCCGATAGGTATGTTCGACCGCAATCAGGGCAATATTCGGGCAGCTCGTTATAAGCTGGCTGGGGCCAGGCAAGAGCGTAAGGCGGTCCGGATCCGGATTCAAACGCAATTGACGGAATCATACGGAAGGCTTTTGGCGGCGTCCCATGAGGCGACGGCGCTTAGGGATGAGGTGCTGACGGGGGCGAGGAGCGTTTTTGAGGCGTCCCAGACGGGATACGCTCAGGGCAAGCTGGATTACCTCAATGTTTTGGATGCCCAGCGGACCTTGTTCAGGGCTCGGGCACAATATATCGATTCGTTAGCGTCGTACCATAGCGCCAGGGCAGATGTGGAACGTTTGATCGCCCAGCCGCTCGATAATGAAAATCTTTTAGAAAGTGAGGGCTTATAATGAAATTAGGCAAATTGATGATATTAGTCATTGCCGCTTTGGCAGCGGTGTATATCGGTATGAACGTCGTCCCAGCAGGCAGCGAGGTGGTCGTTGACAGCCACGAAGGCCACGACCACGGCGAAGACGGTCACGAAGAGCACGCAGGCAATGAAGATCAGGCGGCCCTTGACGAGCATGAAGGTCACGACCATGGCGAAGCCGGTCACGCCGCTCATGACGATAGTTCGGCGATGCAGTTTTCTCAGGCGGACATGGACAGGTTCGGTATTGAAGTTGGCCGGGCCGGGGCCGGTGAATTCGAGGTTCATGTCAGTATTCCCGGCGAGATCAAGGTCAACTCCGATCGCATGGCGCACATCATTCCTACGGTTGGCGGTGTCGTTCGCCAGGTCTCGAAGAAGTTGGGCGATACGGTCAAGGCCGGTGAGATCATCGTATGGCTTGAAAGCCCGGAGCTTGGAAATGCGAAGATCGATTACCTTGGCAAATCGGCGGAGGTAAACTGTTGCAGCCTGGACCTTACGCGAGCCGAGGAGATACATGACAACACGGTCAATCTGCTTGCGGTCCTTAAGGAGTCTCCTTCGTTGGAGACGCTTCAGGAGACCAACGGTGTCGCGATGGGTGACAATCGCAGCAAACTTATTTCGGCGTATGCGGAGTATACATTTGCCAAGGCGGCGTACCTTCGCGAAAAGCCTCTTTTCGAGCAGAAGATCACCAGTGAGCAGGATTTTCTCAAGGCTGAAAATGCCTTCAAGAAGGGCGATGCCGAGTATACGGCTGTTTGCGACAGCATCGCGTTCGAGGTTCAGCGAAATCTGATGGAGGCCCAGCGCGAAAACCAGTTACGGAAGATGGAGCTAAAGGGCGCCGAGCGGCAGTTGAAGATATTGGGGCTTGCAAGCGAAGATATCGAGGCGGTCGAGCTTCTTGCGCAAAATCCGGACCTGGCCAGCCCGGCGGCGGACGACTGTCCCGATCCGAATTGCGAAGCGTGCAAGAAGAAACGCAGCACAAGTGAGCAGCTTGCCGTCGAGTGCGCCCTTGCCGAGGAAAAACTCGCGTGGTATCCGCTGATAGCGCCGTTTGACGGGACGATTATCGAAAAGCACGTAACGTTAGGCGAGAAGGTCGGGGACGATTCGGAAGTTTTCGTCATTGCCGACCTTAGCACGGTGTGGGTCGATCTTCGCATCAATCAAAAGGACCTGCCGCTGATAAAGAAGGGCCAGAAGGCTGTGATCCCAGCCAAGTCGGGTCTGCCAGCCGCCTCGGGCACGATCGGCTATGTCGAGCCTGTGATCAACGAACAGACGCGTACAGCCCTTGCCAGGATGGTGCTGGATAACTCGTCCGGGCTGTTTCGACCCGGTACGTTCGTCACAGCCGATGTTCTCATCGAAAAACGCCGCGCCAAAGTTGCCGTCGCCAGGAGCATTCTTCAGGACGTCGATAATGTCACCTGCGTATTTATTCTGGACGAGCACGGCTTCGAGCCTCGCCCGGTTACCATCGGCCAGTCCAATGGCGAGTATATCGAGATCGTCGCAGGCCTGATGCCCGGCGAGCAGGTGGTAACGAAGAACAGTTTTCGTCTGAAAGCTGAACTTGGAAAAGGCGCCGGCGGCGCTCATGCCGGTCACTCTCATTAATAATGTTGGAGTCAAAATAGTATGATTACGGAACTGATCCAGTTTTCACTTAAACATAAATTGCTTGTGATTTTGGTTTTTGTCGGCGTTTGCGTCGCCGGTGTGCTGTGCCTTTTACAGTTGCCGATCGACGCGTTTCCCGACATAAGCCCCAATCTCGTCCAGGTCTTTGCCGAGCTTGAGGGTATGGCTCCCGAGGAGGTCGAGCAGTTTGTGACGCGTCCGGTTGAGGTCGCGATGCGCGGCATTCCCGGCGTTACGAAGATACGCTCGATATCGTCGTTGGGGCTCTCTACGGTAAACATCTACTTCGAGGACAAGATCGATATCTACCTCGCGCGTCAGCTCGTTTCCGAGCGGCTCAAGGATGCCGAGGAAGGTATCCCGGAAACCATGAATATGCCTCACGGCCTTGAGATGGGCGCCATCGCCAGCGGGATGGGCAAGATATTGGGTTACTATATCGAAGGCGATAACTACACCACGACGGACCTGCGGACGTTTCAGGAGTGGGTCATCAAGCGGGATATCCAGACGGTCTCCGGCGTCGCCAAGATCATCAGCCAGGGCGGTCATGTCCGGCAATATCAGATCAAGGTCGATTCCGATCGGCTGTTGGAATACGATCTGACACTGGACGATGTCATCGAGACGGTCCAGCGGAATAACTTAAACCTCGGAGCGGGAATCATAGAGCGGGGCTCCGAAGAGCTGATCGTTCGCAGCCTCGGGCTCATAGAGACCACCGACGACATTGCCAATATCGTGATATCGGCGCCGGGCGGGATACCGGTCTTTATCAAAGACGTAGCGACGGTCGAGTTTGGCAATGCGTTTCGCCGGGGCGTGGCGTATCTGGACGGGAAAAAAGAGGTCGTCGTCGGCAGTGTCTATAAGCTCCACGGCGCCAATTCGTTCGAGGTGATCAAGCGTTTGAAGGAGCGGATCGCCCAGGTCAACACGACCCTTCCGGAGGGAGTAAATATCGTCACATTCTACGATCAGTCGGCGCTGGTCAAGAACAGTATCGACACCGTCAGGGGGGCCCTTACGTTAGGACTGATCCTGGTGTGCATCGTTTCGTTTACGTTCCTGGGCAACATTCGCAACGCCCTGATCGTCGTCTGCTCGCTGCCGTTTTCGATGCTGTTTGCGTTCATCCTGATGCACTTTAGCGGGATGCCCGGCGACCTGATATCATTCGGCGGGATAGCGATCGCCCTGGGTATGATAGTCGATGCGACGATAATAATGGTCGAAAAGATCCAGTCGGCCTTCGGGGCCAGGACCGAAAAATCTCCGGTAGCGGTAACGATCCTGTCGGCTGTGCGCGAGGTTGGCAGGCCGATCCTGTTCGCCACTTCGATCATCATAATCGTTTTCATCCCGATCTTCACGTTAGGCCACGTCGAGGGCAAGATGTTCAGGCCGCTTGCCTTTGCGGTATCGACGACGATGATAGGCTCGCTGATCTACGCCCTGCTGATCTGCCCGGTATTCTATCGCCTGCTTCACAAGGAACACGGCAAAGACAGGAAGGTAAGGGCCATCAGCGGTGCAATCCTTGACGGTTACAAATCGATGCTGCTGTTTTTCCTGCGTCGCCGCTCGCTGGTTACGTGTGCGATAATTGTTTTAGTTGTTCTTGGCGGCGGGGTCTTCATGCAGTTGGGTATGGAGTTTGTTCCCTCTCTCCAGGAAGGTACCATCCAGGTCCTGGCGTATATGAACCCGAACATATCCCTCAAGGAGATCAGCGCCACGTCGAAAGATATTGCCGCCGACATTCTCGATTTCGTCGAGGTCAAGGACGTCATCACCGACATCGGCTATGGCGAGGTCGGCCCGCATGTCCACCATACCAATTATGCGTGCATAACGGTTACGCTTAAGCCGAAGGACCAGTGGCAAAACGTGCGAACGCAGGAAGAGCTTGTCGACGCGATCGACCATCGTATCGGAAATTATCCCGGCGTTGCCATCAGCTTCTCTCAGCCCATTAAGCACGAGATCGACGGCCTCGTCGGCGGTGCGGGAACATCGGTTGTCGCCAAGCTCTTCGGCCACGATATGGACATTCTTCAGGCAAAGGCCGCCGAGATCGAGGACATTCTTCGCGGTATTGACGGCGTTGCCGACCTCAGGACCGAGCAGGTAGCCGGCCAGACGCAGCTCCAGATCGATATGAACCGCAGCCAGATCGCCCGCCACGGACTGAGCAACTACCAGATACAGCACCTCGTCCACAACGCGGTAGCCGGCGAGGAGGTGGGCAAGGTTTTCGAGGGCGAGAGCATCTTCGGCATCACGGCCCGCTTCGCAAAGACCTGGCGCAAGGACATCGAATCGATAAGCAACCTGCTCGTCAGGACGCCAGCCGGTTACAATGTTCCGCTGGATGACCTGGCGGATATTACGACGGTTACCGGCCTTCGACAGATCAGCCGGGAAGATACTCGCCGGTATATTTCGATTCAGTGCAACGTCCGCGGCAGAGACGCAGGCGGTTTTGTTCGTCAGGCCCAAAAAGAGGTTATGGCAAAGGTCGACTTTGCGCCCGGTTACCGGATGGCGTGGGGCGGACAGTTCGAGCTGCATCAGGCGGCTAACAAGAGGCTAAGCGTGGTTGTGCCGATTACGCTGTTTCTGGTCCTCGTCATGCTCTACAGCCTGTTCAATTCGTTTAAAAATGTGCTGCTGATCATGCTCAATATCCCGCTGGCGCTGGTCGGCGGGGTCTTTGCACTTGCCCTGTTCAAAGAGAATCTCAGCATTCCTTCTTCCATCGGTTTTATCGCGCTGTTTGGTATAGCCTTAACCGACGGACTGGTTCTCATCTCGCGATTCGAGTATCTCAGAAGCAATGGTATGGCGCTTAGGGAATCGGTCATCGCCGGTTGCGCATCGAAGCTGCGGCCTGTGCTGATGACCACTATAACGACGGCGCTGGGTCTGTTGCCCCTGGTCCTGACGACCGGCACCGGCTCGGAAGTGCAAAGGCCGCTGGCGATCGTAGTAGTAGGGGGGCTGATGTCGTCGACGCTGCTTACGCTGATCGTTATCCCCACTCTTTACGAATGGGTCACAGCGAAGGCGGAAAAAAACGCCGCTTACCGGCAAAAGGCGATAGCGGTTTGAGCGGCTGACGTGAATTAATTATGCGGAGATTATGTATGAGGGGAGCAATGAATATGAACAGTCGGATATCATTTGCGGTAATCGTCGCTCTCGGCGGTATTGTGCTGCTGTCGGGATGTGCAACGGTGAGTCGGGTTGACCTGGTCAAAAACGGCACCGTCTCCGTTGAAGCGGTGTCGAGCGAAAAGGTGAATATCCTTTGGCCCATCCGCCTGGTTCGCAGTTGTGCGCTCAGTGCCACTCGGCGATGGGCGGCAATGAGAAGAGGCGGTCCCACTGGCAGTTTTCGAGTAAGGCGCATCTGGGGGAGATCAATCCTCAGTCTACATCCGCGGCGACTGTGCAGTTCGCCGGAAGCATCGATACCGAATCGCAAACCTGCGTTGGTTGCCACGAGGATGTAACGGTAACGATTCCGGGCATCAACGAGACCTATCAGCAAAAGAAGGCTCGCTGGCCTGCACATCTCAGCCAGACAATCGAGGTCGACCAAGTCTCGTTCCCTGAGCCGATTTGCCATAAAATCTCACACACCGCCAGAGAACTATGGACAACTCAGCCGCAATCGGGTAATATACCCCAAATCAGGGACCAAATCGGCGTTGGCAGCCTAAGAACGCGGTTTTGAACCTGTCAGAGAAGCGTTTCTCGACAGAGCGCCTGTAGCTCAATTGGATAGAGCATCGGTCTACGGAACCGAAGGTTTGGGGTTCGAATCCCTACAGGCGCGTTGAATACCCCAACCCCACAGCCCCAGCCCCCAGCCGATAATTACTCCGCCCATCGTGCGATATGCACGTCTACCTGTTCATCATACCCTCACAACCCAAAATGTGGTACTATTGCCTTAAATCCGAATATTTTCCTTGATTTGCTGCGGAATATATGTATAATATATTCGGAGGAGAGCGTATCAGAGGGAGTGGTATTGAGGACGAAGATAACACTTATAATTTTTGCAGCAATTTCGTTAACGGGCACCCTGTGCGCAGATATATACCTCAATCCAGCCGATATTAACAACGACCACCGGGTGGATATAGACGACTTTTCCGCCCTTGCCGCCGCATGGCTCACCAGCCCTCCGGACCCTAACTATAACCCCGCCTGCGACATGGCAGATCCGGCTGACAGCGATGTCAATGAACTCGACGCCGCCGTCCTTGCCGCCAATTGGCTATGGACCGCACAGGAACCAAACGACATGGTTTGGGTCTATATTAACGACCCCGGAGTTGATGACGAACCTGAAGGTAATCCCGACGGCATACCGGACCATGAGGGCTTTACCGGCTATATGAGCAAATACGAAACGACCAATGCCCAGTATTGCCGGTTCCTCAACGCCGCACTTGCCTCCGGCGATATAATCGTTGGAGTTGACAATGTTATCTATGGTGCAGGCGGCTCAAATGGCGGTGCGGATTTTGTCGATGATATCTATTTCAGGACCGACGTGACGGAAATGCAAAGCCAGATAACTTATAACAACGGCCATTTCACCGTTCGCATCCGGGGTGGTCGCGATATGAGCAGTCATCCGGTCGTTATGGTCAGCTGGTATGGAGCTGCGGCATTCTGTAACTATTACGGTTACCGCCTGCCTACCGAGTGGCAATGGCAGGCTGTCGCGGACTATGACGGCAACTATAATTATGGTTGCGGGATAACGATCGACCGCGGCAAAGCGAACTATTACGATAACGGCTACACCAATCCGGTCGGCCTGCCCGGGGCCCCCTTTACGAACCCCGTTGACCATTACCCGTCTTACGGCTATGGGCTCAATGACATGGCAGGCAATGTGATGGAGTGGACGAATTGTGTCGACGATTGTACTCCCGGCTTCCACATCCTCCGCGGCGGCGGATGGGCCAGCACCGACAGCAACTGCCTTGTTTCAAGCCAGCCAAGCAACTACGTCAGCGTCACAAGCAACTTCATGGGATTTCGCGTAATCCGCTAACCCCTTTTTCGCCCAAATGCCCCGCCATCAGTTCACCATAGCCCTCAAAACCCAAAAACAGGCATTTTGATCATTAAATCCAAACATTTTCCCTTGATTTGCTGCGGAAAGCGTGTATAATGGTTCTGGATGTGAGGAAAACCTGTATTGAAAGGATGAGGAAATGAAGGAGAAGCTGGCACTTGTCATTCTTGGAGCAGTCCTTTTATTAACCGCCAATCTGCCAATAGCCTTCGCTGCTTGTCCATCGGCTGACCTTAGTGGCGACTGTTTTGTCGATTATACTGATTTCGCGGTTGTTGCCGAGTGGTGGCTTCAGGATTGCAACTCCTTGAACAACTGGTGCGATGGAGCGGATTTTGACTTATCCAGTGAAGTTGATGCCAACGACCTTGAGATCTTAACCGCCGACTGGGTGGAAGAACCTTTCGTAACAACCTGGGACACGAGCCTGGCCGACGGCACGACGGTCGCCCTGGCACTGGCCGGGGATGTGGACGCTACTATCGACTGGGGAGACGACAGCGACCCTAATCATGTAACTACTCCTGGTCCGCATGTGCATGACTACGACATCGACGGAATCTATACCGTCTCGGTTACCGGTAGCGTAACGGCGTACAACAGCTTACACAACGGCAGCAGCGGCGGGTATCCTTTTATCGAACACGCAAAGCTGGTGAGCGTCGATAGCTGGGGTAATGTGGGTTTAACCAGCATGTACCGTGCGTTCTATGAATGCTCGAATCTCGTTTCAGTGCCGGGTACTTCGGACGGAATTGAAGCCGTCACCGACATGAGTGGGATGTTCGCCGGTGCGTTGGCGTTCAACCACGACATAGGCGGCTGGGACACCTCCAGCGTCACCAGTATGTTCCAGATGTTCGGCAATGCGTCGGCATTCAACCAGGACATAGGCGGCTGGGATATCTCCAGCGTCACCAACATGGGATGGATGTTCGAGGGTGCGTCGTCGTTCAACGGGAACATAGGCGGCTGGAATACCTCCAGCGTCACCGAGATGAGTTCGATGTTCTCCATTGCGTCGTCGTTCAATCAGGACATCGGCGGCTGGGATACCTCCAGCGTCATCGACATGAGGTGGATGTTCAGCCGGACGTCATCGTTCAACCAGCCAATAGGCGGCTGGGATACATCGAGCGTCACCGACATGGGCTCGATGTTCTACAATGCGTCGACATTCAATCAGGACATCGGCGGCTGGGACACCTCGAGCGTCACCGAAATGGACTATATGTTCCACACTGCGTCGTCGTTCAACGGGAACATAGGCGGCTGTAATACCTCCAGTGTCGCCAGCATGAACTGAAT